>JAAUSV010000120.1 GCA_012032525.1 Leptolyngbyaceae cyanobacterium SL_7_1 | reverse complement strand
AAAAGGTTTACCGATTTTGTTTGATAGTTTGGTGCAAATCAAGCGATCGCTCCCCGATGTCGTGCTTACCGTTGTGGGGGATGGCTCCGATCGGGCGCTACTGGAAGCGCGAGTGCAGCAACTGGGGTTGGAGGAAACGGTGCAGTTTGTGGGCTATCGATCGCAAGCGGAGGTGCGTGCCTGTCTACAGGAGACGGATGTATTCGTCTTGCCTAGCTTTGCCGAGGGCGTCCCTGTAGTATTAATGGAGGCAATGGCGGCGGCGGTGCCCGTGGTGGCGACCCGGATTGCGGGGATCGCGGAGTTGGTTGAAGACGGAGAAAGCGGCTATCTGGTGCCTCCCGGAGATGCAATGGCGTTGGCAGCGGCAATTGAAGCGTTGCTGTTGGATGGAGAACGGCGATCGCAGTTTGGCAGGGCAGGGCGGGCAACCGTAGAGCAAGCATTTAACATCCACCACGAAGTCGCGCAGTTGTCCCGCCTGTTTACCAGCAGCTCCCCGACGCCAATGGCATTCGATTCATTTACTTCTGGAGAAATTAAAACCCTAGAGTCTGTCTAAATCGAGCGTTGTGCCCTCAAGACTAAAGAAATACCATGCCTTCTTTGAAAAAACTCGCTATTCGGGGTGCCATTTGGACGATCGGTGGATTTGGCGTAGGGCAAGTCTTGCGGTTTGTCAGTAACCTTATTCTCACTCGCCTGCTGGCTCCCGATTTCTTTGGTCTCATGGCACTGGCTCAAACCTTTCGCATTGGGTTGGAGCTATTTTCTGACGTAGGAACCTCCCAAAGCATCATTCAAAATAAGCGGGGAGATGATTCAGCCTTTTTAAATACCGCTTGGACGATTCATATTGTTCGCAGTCTAATCCTTTGGGGAATCTGTCTGCTTATCACCATTCCCGTAGCAACTTTCTATGATGATCAACGGATTTTGTGGCTCTTACCCGTAGTTGGATTCACTAGCGTGATCGATGGCTTGCGATCGACCTCAATTTATACCCTGCAACGCCACATGCAGGTCGGCAAATACACCATGTTTGAATTGACAGGGTGGATTCTTCAGCTAGTGGCAATGAATATCTGGGCGTGGTTTGATCCTTCGTTGGCAGCCTTGGCAATCGGTGGGTTGGCAAACCCGATTTTACGGCGATCGCCAGCCACTGGCTGATCCCAGGATACAGAAATTGGTTTGCCTGGGACCGAGAATCGGTCAAATCAATCTTTTCCTTTGGTCGCTGGATTTTTGTGGCAACGATTTTGATGTTTTTGGCGGAGCAAAGCGATCGCTTGATCTTGGGAAAACTGCTGTCCTTTGAGACACTGGGCGTTTATTCGATCGCCTTTGCCTTGGCAACTATTCCCCGGCAGGTGATCCAACAACTGAGCAGCCGAGTCATCTTTCCCACCGTTTCTCAGCAAGCCGAGCTGCCCCGCTCCCAGCTCCGTGCCAAAGTGGAACGCCAGCGGTGGCAGATTCTTTTGGGAGCGGCTGTTTGCGTGGCATTTTTAGTCAGCGTGGGCGACCTTGTAATTGGCTTTTTGTATGACGATCGCTATCAGGAAGCCACGTGGATGATGCCAATTCTCTGTTGTGGCATTTGGTTTTCCATTTTGTTTTACACCACAAGTCCAGTGTTACTAGCGATCGGCAAACCCCTTTACTCCGCCCAGAGCAACCTGTTTCGCTTGCTGACCATCTCCATTGGGTTACCCATAATTTTTCCAATTGCTGGCACGGTTGGCGCAATCACCATCATTGCCCTGAGCGATTTTCCGGTTTACTTAGTCAACCTCTATGGGTTGTTCCGAGAGAAGTTGGCGTTAGTTAACCAGGACATCCTAGCTACCTTATTTTTCATCGGCATCCTTGCCCTGTTGCTGACAGGGCGATATTCGCTAGGCTACGGTTTCCCCCTAGATGCCATTCTCTAAAACCACGACTCTAGCGAAAGATCGAGAAGATAAATCCCAAGGGGCTGATCAACCGAGCCGCAAAATCGAGCACCGACGAGACGCCAGTTTCAGGCACCACCAACACATCCCCCTCCTGCACTTGAATCGTGTCATTCAAGTCCTCTAGGTCTAAAACTTGTTGTTCAACCTGTCCTTGATCGTTGAGGCGAATGAACACCACCTCTTCTAAATCGGCGTCTGTGGTAGGTCCACCAGCGATCGCCACCGCACTCGACAGCGAACTATCGGGGGGAACTTGCACTTCTCCCGGCGCATTCACTTCACCCACCACCCGCACTCGCACGGTTTCAGGGGCAAGACTCGATCGGGCGATCAAACGGCGATCGAGTGAGTCTCCTGCCAACAACTGCGGCACATAAATAGAGTCGCCCCCCTGCAAAATTGGGTCGGGGAGCGCGTTTTCAGAGCTAATCGCATCCCAGAGATTGACGACAATAGGCACCGAGTCGCCGTTGGGGTTGTACCGTTGCAAAATCACCTGGCGAATGTTGGCTTGGGGAGTAATACCTCCCGCCGCGACAAGGGCGGCACTGAGGGTGGTGCCGCCCTCCCCCAGTGCACCCAGTTGCACGGGACCTGGACGGCGCACCTCGCCCGCCACATTGACCAACACAGGACGGGGAGTTGTGAGGTTGATCGTCACCACCGGGTTGACCAACAGGGATTGCAATTGGGTTTCTAGTTGGCGCGACAGTTGGTCGGTCGTGCGCCCTGCGGCGGTGATGCTGCCGATCAGGGGTAGGGAGATGCTGCCATCCGGCAGGATGGTTTCTGAGGTGGTAAATTCCTCGTACTCAAATACCGCAATATCAATTTGGTCGCCCGGACCGAGAATGTAGGACGACGGTTCAGTGCTGGGGGATTGGGCGATCGTTAATTGGTTGGGTTGATAGTTGGGCTGAGCTAGCACAGGTAGGGGCAGTGCCATCACCCCCAGACCCATGCCGACCAACGGCAAAACGCTAAAGCCACGAAGCTGCCACATAGAAGGTACTCCATTAAGGGGTGGAGGTTACGTCGAGCGTTTGGAGTTGCTCGACGGAGACAAGAACGGAGCAGAGGAGGGATTGGTCGGGATAAATTTCTCTGATTGGCGGGTGTAGTGATAGAAATAGCTATCCGGTTCCCGTTTGGCATTGACCCCATTCATCACCATGCCCAGCACGGTTTGCTGGGACTGGGTAAGAAATTCCTTGGCTGCCTTTGCAGCGTTGGAGTCTACCACACCGGGGCGCACCACCAGCAAAATGCCATCCGTCATTTTGCCGAGGATGGCGCTATCGGCGGTGCCCACCAAAGGTGGCGTGTCAAAAATCACAAAATCGTATTGCTCTGAGAAGCTCTCCACCAGAGATGCCATGCGCTTGGAATCGAGTAGGGCGATCGGGTTGGGGGGAACGTACACCAGCAGGCAACACATCCAGATTTGGTAGGACGGGGCAGATTGCCTGCTCCAACGACGCTTGATCCACCATGACATTGCTTAAGCCCACGGCGTTGGTTAAATCCCACACGTGATGTTGGGCAGGACGCCGCATATCCGCATCCACCAATAGCACTCGCCGACCCAGTTGGGCGATCGCCGCTGCCAAGTTGGCAGACACTTCCGACTTACCCTCGTTAGCAACAGCGCTGGTGACGACGATTACCCGCAATGGCTTGTCAGAGCTAAGAAACTTGAGGTTGGCTTGCAGCATTTGGTAAGCCTCAGCCCCGATCGAGCGTGGGTAGTCGCGCACCACCACACTGGGAATAGACGGTTCTCGTTGTCCGGGATGGGTCGCCACCTTACCAAATCGATTGAGGGCAGGAATGACACTTAGCAAGGTATAACCCAGCAACTCTCTAGCTTCCTGCACAGTTTTCACAGAGCGATCGAGCAAATCGAGGGTAAAAGCAGTGGCTACGCCCAGCATGATGCCCAGCAAAAACCCTCCCCCCAAGACGCGATTTTTACTTGGGCCCGCCGCCGTTGTAGGAACAAGGGCGGGAGAGATAATCCGAGCATTGCCGATCGTCTGGTTCTCCGTCACCTGGATCTCCTGAAGGCGAGTGAGCAAGGTCTCGTAGGTAGTTTGGGCAGCTTCCCGTTGACGCTCCAACTCCCGTTGAGTTTGCTCTAGGCGAGGCAGATTGGTCGCACGGGCTGCGTAGGCAGCTTTTGTGTTGACTAGCAAATCAACCCGTTGTTGCAAGCCCAACCGCTCGGCTTCCGCCTGGATGACTTGGTCGATCAAGCTCTCCTCAAGGGAGCTAAGTTGTAGATCGCCAACCTCTGCTGAATTGTCATCGATGACTTGAGCAATCCGCTCCTGTAGCAAGCGACTGAGGGCATTGACCCGGCGCTCTAGATTGGCAATTTTGGGATGACCCGGTTGATAACGGGTTGCCTCAACTGTTAACTCCGCTTGGCTGATTTGCAATTGCCCTAGCACCTCTTGCACGCCTGTAGATTGATTGAGGGACACCAGGGAGACAGCCTGTTGCAGATCCGCTCCAATCTTTTGCCGCAAATCGTTGGAGCGAGCTGTTGTAGAAACCAACTGGCTTTGGGCTTGGGTGATCTGATCATCTAGGCTGACAATCACCTCCACCGTTGAACTGGCTTCCTCTTCTAAAGCGATAATGCTGTTGGCTTCTTTAAATCGGCGCAGGTTGGAATCCGCTTGACGAACAGCCGCTTCAGTTTTGGGCAACTGTTCAACGATAAATTCACGGGCAGCCGCCGCTTCCTCCCGATTGATCTCGACCGTGTTTTGGATGTAGCTTTCTGCTACCTTGTTGACGATCGCCGCTGCTCTCTCTGGGTCGCCGGATTGGTAGGCAATTCGCAACACATCGGTTTCAATAATCCCTTCAACCTGGAGGTCATTTGCCAAAGTTTCCGGCTTAAGCAGGTTGCCCTCGTTGTCCCTGAGATCGAGGGCGGTGATTGCTTCTTGCACGGTAGGGATGGAGCGAACGACTTCTGCTTGGGTTTGAAGAGGATTGTTTTGCAAATTCAACCCTTCCAACTGCCCTAACTCTTCCCCCAACCCCGTCAGTGAAGAAGTGCGGTTGGACTTGACTAATAACTTAGCCTCAGCTCGGTAGATTGGATCGCGCGAATAGGCAAACAGAATGGCTGTCGTGATGATCAGGCTAGAAACACAGAGCGCTGGCAACCAATGTCGCTTTAGCACCAGCCAGTATTTGTTTAGATCAATGTCGTTTAAGGAGTCGATAGTTTCCATAGCATGTAGGAGTTAAGACGAACCCAACTAGTACTCAATCACCGGATAACGAATCGTTGGTTTGATGATGGGGAATGAGGATGAACATCACTAACCACAAAGCAGGAATCTGTTTTGGAGGAAACACTAGGTAACGGATACAAGGAGACCAATATTTACATTTGCTTTACACTATATCCAGATTACTGGGGGGGTGGTGTGAAGTTTAAGTGAAGATGCCTGGGCAGAACCGGAGAAGGATTTGTTTGTGAATGCAATAACAGAAGCGCCGAACCCGATCGCACGCATCGACTGCATTTGCTCGGTTCGGCGCTATTTGAGATTGAAAGATCAAGACGATGCTAAACAGCGATCGCCCCTGATGTCCTAGCGTTTTGCCAACTTCTTTGTCACCTTGCGTAGCCGAATCGACTCTGGCGTGACTTCCAACAGCTCATCGGCACCAATGTATTCCAGCGCTCGCTCCAAACTCATATCCACCGGAGCTTGCAGTTGCACCAGTTCCTCACCGCCAGAGGCACGGTGGTTGGTGAGCTGCTTGGTTTTGCAAACGTTGAGTTCCAAATCTTGGGCGCGGTTGTGTTCGCCCACAATCATGCCCTTGTAGACCTTGGTTCCGGGGGTGATGAAGAAGGAACCGCGATCCTCCGCGTTCTTCATCGCGTAAAATGTCGCCGTGCCCTCCTCAAAGGAAATTAGCACACCGTTCCGACGGGATTCGACCTCACCAGAGAGAGAACGGTACTCCAGAAAACTGTGGTTCATAATCCCCTCCCCACGGGTGAGCCGCATAAACTCACCCCGGAAGCCAATTAAGCCCCGTGCGGGAATCGTGAACTCGATCTGGGTGCGTCCATTAGCGCCCACCTGCATGTCTTGCATCTCACCCCGGCGTTGACCCAAGCGCTCGATACAACCGCCTACTGCATCTTCGGGCACGTCTAGCACCAGTTGCTCATAGGGTTCGCAGGGTTGCCCATTGATTTCGCGGTAGATCACTTGAGGCTGGGAAACTTGGAATTCGTAGCCTTCTCGCCGCATGGTTTCAATCAGGATCCCCAGGTGCAATTCACCCCGCCCCGACACCAGTAACTTATCGGGAGTGTCGGTGTCTTCCACGCGCAGTGCCACGTTGGTTTCGAGTTCGCGCATCAGGCGATCGCGCAACTGCCGAGACGTGACAAACTGACCCTCTTGTCCGGCAAAGGGCGAGTCATTCACCGAGAAGGTCATCTGCAAGGTTGGCTCGTCTACTTTGATCAACGGCAAGGCTTGGGGATTGGTGGGGTCGGTGATGGTTTCACCAATGTTGGCATCGGCGAACCCCGACACCGCCACGATGTTGCCAGCGGTGGCTTCTTCGAGTTCGATGCGCTTCAACCCTTCAAAGCCCAGGAGCTTGGTGATTTTGGCTTTGACGATGCTGCCGTCTTCCTTGATCAATGCCGCCTGTTGCCCAGTACGAATTACGCCATTGTGCAGTCTACCGATGACGATGCGCCCCAGATAATCGGAGTAATCGAGGGTGGTGACTTGCAATTGCAAGGGTTTGTCCACGGAGCCGACCGGGGGGGGAACGTGGCGCAAAATCGCTTCAAACAGCGGTTTCATATCCACGGGTTCGTCGTCTAACCCGTCCTTGGTATAGCCCTGCAAGCCAGAGGCAAACAGGTAGGGAAACTCACACTGGTCGTCGTCTGCGCCCAGTTCCAGGAATAGATCGAGAACTTTGTCGATCGCCCCATAGGGATCGGCTTGGGGACGATCGATTTTATTTACCACGACGATCGGGCGTAACCCCTTTTCTAATGCTTTCTTGAGAACGAACCGGGTCTGGGGCATCGGTCCTTCGTTGGCATCGACGATCAAAATACAGCCGTCTACCATGCCAAGGACTCGTTCTACCTCACCACCAAAGTCGGCGTGACCGGGAGTATCGACAATATTAATTAGCGTGCTACCATAACGCACTGCCGTATTTTTCGACAAAATCGTGATTCCCCGCTCCCGCTCTAGGGTGTTGGAATCCATCACGCAGTCGGGGATGTCTTCGCCCTCACGGAAGGTGCCAGATTGCTTGAGAAGCCCGTCTACGAGGGTGGTTTTGCCGTGGTCAACGTGGGCAATGATTGCGACGTTGCGAATGGGGAGAGCCATAGAGAGTTACCAGATGAAAGGGAGGGGTGGACCTGCGAAAGAGCTTAAGGAAGTCTTCCTTGCTATTTATAAATCTTTCATGTAAAGAAGCCGTAATGATCTTAACGTATCCCTGCCCCGAATGACCGGAGGATTTGGGCGATCGTTGCAAAACATTGCGAAACCTTGGGAAGGGCAAGTGTAGAATACATCAAGCGTGGATGAGTTGCGATGGAAAAACTCCCAGAGGAAGAAACCCCAAGGAAACTCCTCGCAAATCGAGTTTGGCTCCAATCAAACTCAACGACCGTCTATTTCCCCAGCCCCCCTTTGATCGGAAATATAGGACAATCATGCAACTTAAGGTAACTCCTATGGATGATTTAGGAGAGCGTCTACGGCAGTTAGTATTGGATGCTTGCAAACACCCGCCGGGAAGCCCCCAGCGCCAACGACTGCTCACTCAAATTATTCGCCTCACCGCTCCCAAACTCTGGAAAGATTCCAGCCTCTACTACCACGACGCCCTTCAGCAAACCTGGGTGTATTTTTGCCAGAATATCTGTGAACGAGGAACGACTGATCCCTATGATCCCGATCGCAGCAGCGTCATCACCTGGCTAAATGCCTACTTAAAACGGCGATTGCAAGACGGCTATCTGGATGTACAGAAACAGCAAGCCACCAGAGCCAGCGGGCAACTGCGTCAGTCGCGCTCTGGTGAGGTAGACATTAGTGACCCGTTGGATAATTTGGCAGCGGAACCAGACGTACCCCCTTTGCTAGAAGAGATCACCGCCTGGGCAGAGGCAGATGCCGATGGAGAATTGCGCCGAGTCCATATTGAAGGACATCCAGCCGTAAACTGTCAAACCCTGATTTTGCGTCGTCTGCCCCCAGAAACCAGTTGGAAAACCTTGGCGGCGGAGTTTGGCTTAACCATTTCTACCCTAAGTAGCTTCTATCAGCGTCAATGCCTCCCTCGTTTGCGTAAATTTGGCGAGTCCGAGGGATATTTATAAAGAAGAAAAACGGCAAGGAACTAGAGGCTATGGTTTACAACACACTGGAACGAGACGATTTCGCACTGCCGCTCCCGATTACCCACACTGCCTTGGCGATCGCCGAGCACTTTGCCAATCAGCAACCCACCCCGGACAAAGCTACCCAAGTCTGGTTAAACACGCTGGCAGTCCATGCGGTGCACGATTACTTAGAAATGATGGGCATTGCCACGGATTTAAAAGCCAGTGACAGTTGGAACTCGATCGCCCAGTTGTGTGCCGATACCGCCGATCTGATGCTGCCAGATTATGGTCGGCTAGAGTGTCGTCCGGTCTCTGCCCTTGCCGCCACCTGTCCAGTTCCCCCCGAAGTCTGGGATGATCGGATTGGCTATGTGATTGTGCAAATTGAAGAAGCAACTCAACAAGCCACCCTACTAGGATTTGTTGAACACGCCACGGTAGAAGAGTTGCCGTTGAATCAACTGCAACCGATCGATGCCCTATTCGATCACCTCTACGCTTTGCATCACTCTGTTGTGGCTGAGTCTCAGGGATTAAATGTGGGAACACCGTGGGTGAACCTCAGCCAGTGGGTTCAACACCAGTTTGACGCTGGTTGGATGGCGATCGAATCCCTACTCACCCCCCAACCCGACTTTGCCTACGCCTTCCGTTCAACCGCACTGAGCGCCCCGATCGAACACAGAACAGAGCTACAACGGGCTAAGTTGTTGCGTGTTGGCTACGGCGGCGGTACATCGATCGTGTTGGTCGTTGCCCTCGAACCCAATACGCTCAACAGCATGAATGTTTATTTAGAAGCCTATCCAGCAGAAACCAACTTCCTGCCACCCGACCTGCAAATGGTGGTGGTGAATCAGGAGGGCGATCGTCTAATGGAAAATCAAGCAGGTAGCACCGATGCAATTTTGCCGATTCAGCTAGAGTTGAGAACGGGAGAGCAATTTCGCGTTCAGATTACGCTCGACGACACCACAATTACGGAGTATTTTGTTGTCTAATTTGATTTTGTTGGATGTACAAAATGCGCTGAGTTGATGGTTGTAGTAGCCAGTTGGCTGATAAAACTTCTGAAACCCACGCTACTCCACGAAAAGTTTTGCAGTCAACGGTTGAGCGTCTTTCTGTCGTTAAAGACTATTAATTTACTCCTAACTCATACTCGTTATGAGTATGATTAAGAAAAGCTCTCCAGGAGGTTGTGATGAATTTCTATCGAATTGAGCACATCAACAAAGCGTGTCAGAACCTGGAAACCACAAAGCAGTTCTACCAAACCCTCTTCCCCGATTGGTTTATTCGCGCCCAGGAAAAATCAGATGACTTTAACTGGATGCATTTTGGCGATCGCCAATTCTACCTCTCCCTATACGAACGAGCCAATGCTTCCCAACCCGTTCCCCACGACACTGGCAACATTGATCACGTTGGCGTTGTGATTGAAGATGGCGAAAAAATGATGGCGCTGCTAGACGCAAATGGAATTGAGTACTTTGTTGAAGATGCGCCAGAGACAAAACACCGCATTTACGTCAAAGATCCGGATGGGACGTTTTTGGAATTAGTGGAATATAACGAGGACTACGAATTACGCTAGAAGAACTGAATAATCGGGATGACAGGATTTGAACCTGCGACCCCCTCGTCCCGAACGAGGTGCGCTACCAAGCTGCGCTACATCCCGTAAATACCCCTCTAGCGTATCACACCGATGGTGGAGGAAGAATGGGGACGGTGGAACGTGATCAATTGCGTTGTTTTGAGCGGGGTTTGGCGATCGCCCTCGACTCCAAACAAAACTCTGGGATCTCCTCCAGCTCCGAGGTCAAATTGTACTGTTCACACACCAAGCTCAAGCGTAATCCCTGACTGGTGACTGGATTAATTGCATGGGTCAGATCCCCCTGAAACACCACCAGCGTATTAGTTTGAGGACGCACCTGCCCCACCTGTCGCTTGTGCGATCGCAACACCAACTCTCCCCCTACCAAATCCGCTGGCACTGCCACATATAGCACACTCACCACCGCTGGCGGCTCGATGGTTTTGCAATAAGACCGCAACGAGCGATCGATGTGGGGGTCAACCCGTGATCCCGCCGTCAGTAACAGCGGATTCAAATAAAACGCATTGCACTCTGGCTGCAACGCCCGTTCCAGATAGGGCACAAAGTAGGGAAACCGCTGTGCCACGGTGCTGAGGTGCGATCGCCGAAACACCACCGAAAACCCCTTCGTCCCCACAAAATCCCGATTCAAATTATTCACCACAAAATAGGGACACGCCAAAATCTGACCCCGCAATTCCTCCAGATAGGAAAGCGAGAAGCAAGCGGAGTGCTGGTGGTAGTAAGGCATGAAGGAGAAGAGGAAATTTAGATTCTAAAGCATACCCCACCAGCTAGATGGTGGACCCACAGATCACGGTAGACTCAAAAAGAGTTCCCCGTTGAGTCCCACCACCATGCCCAACCGCCTCGCCCACAGCCAAAGTCTCTACCTGCGCAAACACGCCGACAACCCCATCGACTGGTGGGCATGGACCGACGAGGCGATCGCCACCGCCCGCCGCGACAACAAGCCCATCTTCCTTTCCATTGGCTACTCCAGTTGCCACTGGTGCACCGTCATGGAGGGCGAAGCTTTCTCTGACCTAGCGATCGCCGAGTACATGAACGCCAACTTTCTGCCGATTAAAGTCGATCGCGAAGAACGCCCTGATATCGACAGCATCTACATGCAGGCATTGCAATTGATGGTGGGACAAGGCGGTTGGCCCCTCAACGTCTTCCTCGCCCCCGACGATCTAATTCCCTTCTATGGCGGCACTTACTTTCCGGTGGAACCCCGCTACGGACGACCCGGTTTTCTGCAAGTGCTGCAAACGATTCGTCGCTTCTACGACCTGGAAAAACCAAAGTCCAATCGGTGAAGGAGGACATCTTCAACCATCTGCAACAAGCCGCTAGCATCCGCGTGGTGGAGGAACTTGGCGCAACCCTGCTGCTGCAAGGGTTGGAAAATAGTGCAGGCGTGTTGACCTACCGGGGGGGTGGTCCTAGCTTTCCGATGATCCCCTATGCCGATGCTGCCCTGCGCGGCGCCCGATTCGCTCGCCCCGAAGCCCGCTACGATGCCCTCGATGTCTGCCAGCAGCGGGGATTGAATTTGGCACTGGGAGGAATTTACGACCATGTGGGTGGCGGCTTCCATCGCTATACCGTCGATGGCACCTGGACAGTGCCCCACTTTGAAAAGATGCTCTACGACAATGGGCAGATTGTGGAATTTCTAGCCAATCTGTGGAGCGTCGGCGTGCAGGAACCCGCCTTTGAGCGATCGATCGCAGGCACGGTGCAATGGCTCAAACGCGAGATGACCGCCCCGTCTGGCTACTTCTACGCTGCCCAAGACGCCGACAGTTTCCTCACTCCCGATGAAGCAGAACCAGAAGAAGGTGCTTTTTACGTCTGGAGTCATGCAGAACTTGCCCAACGGCTCACCCCCGACGAGCTGGCAGAACTGGTGGAACACTTCACCGTTTCCACCGCTGGCAACTTCGAGGGCAAGAACGTGCTACAACGTCGCCATCCAGGGGAATTGCCCATCTCCGTTGAGGCGATTTTAGAGAAATTATTTGTCGATCGCTACGGCGACACGCCTATCCACGTCCCCACCTTCCCCCCTGCCCGCACCAACAGCGAAGCCAAAACCCATCCGTGGAAGGGACGCATTCCCGCTGTCACCGACACCAAAATGATCGTGGCATGGAATAGTCTGATGATCGCTGGGCTAGCGCGGGCAGCCGTGGTCTTCCAAAATTCGGAATACTTGGAACTGGCAAACAAAGCGGCTTGCTTCATTCTCAATCATCAAATGGTGGATGGGCGGCTGCATCGGTTGAATTACGAAGAGGCGGAACCCCCGGCTGCAACCCCAGATACCCCACCTACCGATGTGCAGCCAACCGTTTTCACCCCACCCGCACAGCCCTACAAAGGCAAAGCCAGCGTCCTCGCACAATCAGAAGATTATGCCCTGCTGATCAAAGCCCTGTTGGATTTGAACCAAGCCGCGATCGGCATTCCCATCTCCAATCCCAAACTGACGACGGAATTAGCCCGATCGCTCGTCCCCGCCCCCACCCAACTGACCAGCGCTTGGCTAGACGAAGCCGTCCGCCTACAAGCCGAGTTTGACGAGCACCTCTGGAGTGTGGAACTGGGGGGCTACTACAACACCGATGCCCAAGGTGATCTGGTGGTGCGAGAGCAGCAGCTTTG
>JAAUSV010000119.1 GCA_012032525.1 Leptolyngbyaceae cyanobacterium SL_7_1 | reverse complement strand
TTCACCGTTGTTGTAAAGCTCTACAATCTTTTGGCGCAAGTCACAGGAATAGGGTCTCATAGAAGCAGGGGAAATAAAGCAATCTGACTCTTACAAGTGTACTCAACAAACTCGCACACCGCTATATACCAACTCGCTTTACGCTAAGCTACTCTACGTTCTGAATCATGCCAATTAGCGATCGCACCAACACATCTAAATCATCTGGAACTCGGTAGAGCGCAATATCTTGAGTAATGTGTTTCTCAGTTCTATCTAAAATGCCAAACCGCCAAGCGTCCCCAATGGTGATTGCACCATACAACTTGTCTTGATCCTTTGCCTTTGCTAGAGCAATTATTTCAACCGCGAGTTGTGTAAAGCCTCTGGTTAAATCGTCATTTTTTGCTTCAACCACTAATAAACTGTGCTCTAGCCATAACAGGTAGTTCAAATTCCCTTTTAACCAGTTGCTCACCACAAGAGGATACTCAATTCTCAACTGACACTGACAATATCGAGCGACCTCTAGTAAGACAGGAGCAACCAATGTTTCTCGCCGAGCAGTTTCACTGCTTAAACTTACGAGCAGTAGCGATTCTTCAATCTGTTGTTGTCAGGTTGATAGCCGTTCAAATTGCTGTAGGGTTGTCACACTACCTTAATTGGTTAGGAGCAGTGGTGAAATGAGCGTTCCCCTCAAACAATATCATTCTCTACTTAAAGGCTATCTTAGATCGCAACAAATGACTGTAATTGGGCTTTCAGTGACGTTGTTGGGGAGCATTGGCTTACAAATTCTCAACCCTCAACTGCTGGGTTATTTTATCGATACAGCCACCACTGGAGGTTCCACCCAGGTTTTATTGATCGCGGCTTTACTGTTTATCGGTGTGGCATTATTAACGCAAATTTAACGATCGCTGCCACCTATTTTGGTGAGAACGTAGCTTGGACAGCGACCAATGCCCTGCGAACCGATTTAGTAGAGCATTGCCTCCAGCTTGACCTCTCCTTCCACAAATCCCATACGCCCGGTGAGTTGCTGGAGCGAGTAGACGGTGACGTAACAATGTTATCCCGATTCTTCTCACAACTAGTGATTCACGTACTTGGTAATGGGATTCTACTCATTGGAATTTTGCTGGTATTGTTTGTTGAAGATTGGCGGGCAGGGCTAGGTCTGAGTATTTTTTCGATCATGGCGTTGTCGTTGCTATTGAGTCTACGTTCCTTTGCTGTCGTGCCTTGGGCGCAATATCGCCAGATGGGGGCAGAGTTTTTTGGCTTTCTGGGAGAGCATTTGGCAGGGAGAGAAGATATTCGCGCCAACGGTGCGGTTGGCTATGTGATGCATCGGTTTCATGAGATTTTGCAACGCTGGTTGCCGATCTATCAAAAAGCCAGATTTGCCAGCACTGTGTTGTGGGCAACGTCAGTAGGATTATTCACCGCTGGAAATGCGATCGCCCTTGCCACTGCTGCCTATCTGTGGAACCAAAATGCCATTATAGCCTTACGAAAGCACGTTAGGACATGTTTTGAAAGCGGCATCGACACAATCACGAAAGCTATCAAACTCACTCCACCGTTGTCGCATCCAATTTTTGAGCACAAACCACCAATGCTCAATCTTGTTTAAGTCTGGAGAATAAGGTGGTAAATACCAAATCTCACATCCTGCTTGTGCCACCATCTCCTCGATCGCTTGACCGTGATGGAAGGTGGCATTGTCAATCACAATGACATCACCCGGTTGCAATTGCGGTAGCAGACACTGCTCTAACCACACCTCAAACAAGTCACGATTACAAGAACCTGTAAAGGTAATCGGGGCAAACAAATTGCCCTCCTTCAGAGCCGCAATCCAACTGACTCGCTCGGTTCGTCTACCTGACTTGAAGGCATAAAAGCGTTTGCCTACTTCACAGTAGCCATAGGGATAATCCTCTCGGTTATCGATGCCTGCTTCATCAACGTAGACAATCTGGTGCTTCTGCTTACTGAGCAATCGCGTTTGAAATTCCTGGCGTTTCAACTCATCTCGCTGGTGGTAGCCGTCAGTCTTTTTTTTCGACTCACTCCCAGTTTTTGCAACGCATCGCTGATGTTCTGCTGGCTCACGTCCTCTCCCCACAATCTTGCCATTTCACCTTGAGTCTTGCCTCCATGCTCTTGGACAAACGCTCGAAACTTCTTCCAGTCAGTGATTTTATGTCCATTCCCCGTTTGAAAACCGCTGATGGCTTGATAGTCTCCCGTTTCTTCTTTGCGTTTGAGCCATAGGTTTAAGGTGTTACGGCTAATCTTCAACATGTGACAGACGGCACTTTTGCGTTCACCGCGTTGGACTGCCTCGATTGCTTTGGTGCGAAGGTCGTAACTGTAAGGAGCAGGCATAAGGGCTAGTGAACTCTTCTCTACCTCTATTCTAGCGTCCTAACCTACCTTCGTAGGGCTATAATTGGGCTACTGGCGGGACATCCCTATCTGGTGCGACGGGCGTTGTATCTGGTTGCCAGTGGACAAATGGGCGCGTTTATAATATTGAGCGATCGCGTGCTTACAAAATGATCAAGATCCATACCAGCAATGAGAGCATCTACTTGAGCTAGCCCTTCTCCTAAGGGGAGCCCAATCCGTCTAGTGATTAAGATACAGATTCCTCTTTTGTAACACCAGTGTTTTCACTGGGTTTTATTCACTCTTTACCAAAAAGAAATTCCGGTGAAGGCACGGTGAAGAATGGTTAGTTGATTTGATGTCTGAAATGGTGCGATCGCTTCAATACCCCTCAAGGATATTCACCAAGCCTAATCAAACCGTCTCGTTCATTCAGCCGCTCTGGTTGGTTGAATTGCAAAATAGCAACCGTTACCCTGCCGTGGGCTGTCAACGGCACAATGAGTGCTTTATCCAGCCGAAAGTGCTCCATCCAAAGTTGAGTCCGTGGATTGAAGAAGGATGTTAACTGTCCTGTCTCCGGATCAAGCGACCCCAGATCGGTTCCTTTAGCCCGATTACAGTACGGGCAAGCCAGTGCCAAATTCTCAGCGATCGTTGCGCCGCCATGTTTTTCAGCAATAATATGCTCCATCTCAAAGGCAAACAGAGTAGCACTTTGGGGAAAACGACAATACTCACATCGTCGCCCTGCGCGTTCAGTCACGACGTTGCCGCAGAGCCGATTGGAACGTAGTCATGACGACTGACGACGTTGTTCATAGGCATGGGCTTTTGCCAAACGAACCAAATGTTCTAGAGCCAAATAACGCTCCAACTCGATCTCACCTTGGCGTGACAAAGTTCCAGCTTTACTTTGTGCCAGCAAATCACTCATTCGTGCTTGTAACTCCGATGACGGTCGAATTGCTAGAATTTGCTCAGGCGTTGGCTGTCTTGCCAGCAATCCAACAATCTCACTCACTTCTTGAGAATCGTCCGACTGCTCATTCAATAGCTCCTGCATTCCGCGCTCGAGCACTTCAGGCAAGCGATCGCTAAACTGCTGCAACTGTTGCCCTAACCTGTCAGAAATATTAACCGTAATCTCCACTCTCCGTTCCCCCTTTGCAATACTGGAAACCGTTTTTATTCTAAGCAATTCTCTATTGAATCCGTAATCCTTTAGGGATGAGGGTTAAGGGTTAAGAGAAGCTGTCATAGCTATGCTAGAAATAGGATCGATGATGCGATCGTAGCAGTTGGCATGACTACTTTGACCCTTGAGACAGAACCCCTGGCAACACAAGTCAGAGTGACTGAGGAGAAATTAATTGTTGATTTGGTTGATGACTGTCGAGACTATAAAATTTGTTGCTGTGCCAGCACGATAAATTCGGCTGCTTGGGTAATCAGGGTTTGAGCTTGAGTTGGAGAAACACTCCCTTGGCTTTAGTAGTCTCTTGAAGTCGAATCTGCGCGGCTGTAATCAAATTCCGATGAAATTCAACAGGAACACGCCCAGTTCGAGCAAATTGCTGTCCAAACGCTGAAATGACAGCAGAGTGCTTTGAAAAAGAAAGCCCCTCACCTTCTAGAAAAGCTTCTGCAACATAGAACATGGTGTAGTAAGCACGGGAGGCAGCAAATTCAGCAAACCCGTTAGCTAGCAAAACTTTAGCAGCCTCTAAACTACTAATGGCTTTCTGCAACAAGTTCTGCTGTTCGGGTGTCATACTAAGATCCCCTGCTGATGCACATTGCGAAAGAAGTAGGTATTTTTCTTACTCTGGAATTGTGCCTCTGCAACAAACACACAAGAAACTAATACACCATAATCAAGGGAGAGTGCCGTTAAGCAGTGACTAATCCGATCGATTTCTGTACAGGCATCAACGGAGTCTTTCATAACAATCATCACGTCAATATCAGAATCAGGTTCAGCATCTCCTCGCGCCTGAGAACCAAATAGCAGGACTTGAACTAGGCGATCGCCATATTCCTCTTCTAAATAAGCGCGTAATTTTGCCAAAATTTCGTTGAGATGAGGATGAACCATAGGATCTTCCCTAAATATTCTTCAACAGCATGAGTTTATACCATCGCCCTGCACATTCGAGTCATGAGTCGCCGCAGAACCGTTGGAATGTAAATCATGAGGACTGACGAAATCGTAGCAGTTGGCATGACTACTTTGACCCTTGAGATAGAACCCCTTGCAACACAAGTCAGCGTGACGGAGGAGAAACTAATTGTTGATTTGGTTAATGGACAAAGTTTAATCGTTCCTTTATCCTGGTATCCACGATTACTGCACGCTTCTCAAGCAGAACCATTGCTGCGGTGGATGATGAACTCGATTCGCGTGACTTCATCGTGTTTGTCCTAGAGCATTACGGGAACACCGCAGCTAGAGTGGTGGGCTAGTTCAAACTAGTAGGCTCGCCCAACACAAGCCCACGATGTAACACTCGATCGCCAACAACCTTTGAGTGATCAGCCCGGTGCATCGTACAACGGTTATCCCAAATCAGGATGTCGCCCGCTTGCCAGCGATGACGGTAAAGCCTGTAGTGACGAATTGAATGTCTATAGAGCAACCGAATGATCCGCTGAGCGTCTCCATGCTCCATGCCTGAGATCGCTTGACATCGTTCCGGTGTTGATAAAAACAATGCCAAGCGCCCTGAAAGAGGATGGCGCATAACCAAGGGATGCCAACTTTGTTTTTCTTGACTTTCATCCAATACCAACCCCGACATGACGTGGAGAACCTGAGCCTCTGCCAGCCTCTGTTTCGCCACCTTGGCTAGGGTCTCATAGGCACGGTATTGATCCGAAAATAGGGTTTCTCCACCCGAAGATGGGATGGTTAGAGCGCGTAGGGCTGTGAAGGCAGGCGGCTGAGCCACATAGCTAGTATCCGTATGAAAAACGCTCCGGGGTGGGCGCACTCGTCCACTATTGTCGCGTCTCGCATTGCTGACAACATTGAGAGCAGGTTGATGGGGTACGGGGGTCTCCCCAACTGTAAATGTCATCTGTCCCAACCGACTGAGGAAAGCCACAAAGTCTGCATCACTCACCGCTTGCTGTCGAAAGACAATAAACCCATGATTGGCAAGGGCATGCTTCACAGAAATGATATCTTTATTGTTGATCTCAGTAATCTTGAGTTCGTTTGCCTCAAGTCCAAAGGGTGAGAGGGCACGAAAATCAATAGCTTTTCTACTCATAACCGCTTCTATCCTATGCAGCTTACTGGATACCATGAGCGATCGACTTGCTTAGAAGAAACCGTTGCAACTGATCAAAATTCAATCGATCGACCCGATGGTGGGCTTCTTTAAAGTCGTGATGGCTAGTGTTTTCGCCTGGAAAAGCAACACACTCTAAACCCGCTGCGATCGCCGCTTCTACACCATCCAAATTGTCTTCGATGGCAATGCAGTCATCTGATTTTTCACCCAATTTTTCTAGCGCGAAAGTGTAGGCGGCTTTATCGGGCTTTGGGTGCTTTATGCTAGACGCATTTACGATCAAATCAAAATCAGCAACTTGGATACTTGGGTGCAACGCTTCAATCAACAACGAAATATTTTCCTGGGAAGTTGTTGTTACCAAAGCCAGCTTTAAACCTACACGTTTTGCCTCCTGTATTGTTTCGACTACGCCAGAGCGAGGTGATACCTGGAATGGGTTTAGGCTTCTTTGAAAAAATTTTGACTTCGATCGATGAATTGCCTCCACATCAACCAGTTGCCCAGTGAAATCTGCATAGTCAGCAATCCGCCTCTGACCCCCACTCTTTTCTAGCATTGTCAAATACTCTTCTCGGCTCCAATGCCAACCGAGTTCATGAGTCTTAAACGCTTGATTGAAAGCCTGTCTTTGCAGTTCGGAAGTGTCTGCGATCGTACCAATAGAACCAAAGAGAATAGCCGACATGGGTTTCCTTTACCATCCTGTGTTATCTAGACTTTATTGCCCAGATACTACCAACAAGAGCATATCTAAAAAGCAACGTGCTTGAGAAGTAAGCAAGGTGAACGCTTACCCGTTTGTTCAATTATTATCTTCAAGTGCTGTCGATCGCAGCACGTTGTCCAAAAAATACTGCTAAAGGCATAGTAGCTGCGCTCAGCATGACGTGCGATCGTTGCCTATTGAGAGAGTTGTCTATTGAGAGAGTTGTCTATTGAGATCGCTGTCTGTGAACCAGTAGATTATTTGAGATTTTTTTAAGTTTTGTTGCTCTGTATTCTACAACACTCAGATTTAGAAGTCTTGTATCTGAGATTAGCAGCTATGCTCCTTTTAGCAGAAGTCGGGAAGGACTACTATTTATCCTGCTCTTTACCCACAAAACCCAAGGTTAAATTGGGTGATTGATTTGCTTGATAATAATTAGAAAAGTTGTTAACTTCTGTAAAGAGTCATGGAGTGGCAAACAGTTGAGGCATCAGGAAAATCTCATGGGTAACATTCAGGCAACTTTCAGGGCTACGGAAACAGCTTTTCATGTGGAGGGATATGAAAAGATTGACTTCAGCTTGCTCTATGTGGATGGAGCCTTTGCACTCAAGAACTCTGAGATTGCAGAGAGCTACCGTCAATTTGGGCGCTGTCTAATGGTGGTGGATGAAGCAGTCAATCGTCTGTATGGTGAGCAGATCCAGACTTACTTCAAGCATTATGAAATTGACTTGACCGTGTTTCCAGTCACGATTAGGGAGACAGATAAGACTTTACGGACACTTGAGCGGATCGTCGATGCGTTCGCAGATTTTGGGTTGGTTCGTAAGGAGCCTGTCTTGGTGGTTGGGGGTGGCTTGGTCACTGATGTCGCGGGCTTTGCCTGTGCCACCTACCGCCGTCGCACAAACTACATCCGAGTGCCCACGACGCTGATTGGGCTAATTGATGCCAGCGTTGCCATCAAGGTGGCGGTTAACCACGGCAAGTTAAAGAATCGGTTGGGCGCCTATCATGCGTCCCAAAAGGTAGTTCTAGATTTCTCCTTTTTAAAGACGTTGCCTGTGGAGCAGGTGCGCAATGGCATGGCAGAGTTAATTAAAATTGCGGTCGTTGCCAACCGTACAATTTTTGAGCTGTTAGAAACCTACGGTGAAGAGCTTTTAGACACCCGATTTGGCTACCTAGCCGGAACCCCTGAGCTACGGACGGTGGCGCATGCGGTGACGTATGATGCAGTCAAGACAATGTTGGCTCTGGAGGTGCCCAATTTACACGAGCTAGATCTCGATCGCGTGATTGCCTATGGTCATACCTGGAGCCCAACCTTGGAGCTAACACCGGAGATTCCCATGTTCCATGGTCACGGCGTCAATATTGATATGGCGTTCTCGGCAACCATTGCCCAGCAGCGAGGCTACATTTCGAGCAACGATCGCGATCGAATTTTAGGGTTGATGAGTCGCATTGGACTGGCGATCGACAGCTCCTATCTCACCCCTGAGTTGTTGTGGAAGGCAACAGAATCGATCAGCCGAACGCGGGACGGCTTGCTGCGAGCTGCTGTTCCTCGTCCGATCGGTAGTTGTGCGTTCATCAATGATTTGACCAGGGATGAGTTAGATCGAATTTTGGCAATTCACAAAGAGATCTGTCGCAGCTATCCCCGCCACGGAGAAGGGGAAGACATGTTTATCTCATTAGAATCGGTTAACACTCCTGTTTCAGTGGGGCTGGAAGCATGACCTTCGTTTCTACACCGTTGACGCCGCCCAGACCAGTGACGCCACTGGGTATCCTGGCGGCAAAACTTGAACAGCTTGCTCATCAACTCGAATCCGTAGACGCCATTGATGCAGCTCTAAAATCTGAGTTGCGGCAAGCCTGGGAATTAGCCAGTGGGTTAGACCCCTACCTCAGTCACTGCACAACACCAGAATCTCCAGCTTTGGCATTGCTTGTGCAGCGGACTCAAGCAGAAGCTTGGCAGCGGCGATTCTCTGACAGCGAGACTGTGCGGCAGTTAGAGCAGGAAATGCTCTCTGGTCATGTGGAGGGTCAAACGCTGAAATTTTTGTGCATCTGACCCAAGCCAAGCGGGTGCTAGAGATCGGCATGTTTACTGGCTACTCTGCCCTAGCGATGGCTGAAGCCCTACCGGATGATGGCAAAGTGGTTGCCTGCGAGGTCGATGCCTATGTGGCGGAGTTTGCCCAGCAATGCTTTAGCGAGTCTCCCAGCGGGCACAAGATTTCGGTCAAAGTCGCACCCGCGCTGGTGACACTCCACCAGTTAGCCGCTGCCAATGAGTCATTTGATTTAGTCTTTATTGACGCCGACAAGGGGGGGCTACATCGACTATCTAAATCTATTGCTAGATACTAACCTGCTGGCACCCAACGGGTTGATCTGTGTGGACAATACGTTGATGCAGGGCAACCCTACCTATCGGGTGAAGCAACCGCTAATGGAGTGGCGATCGCCACCTTCAATCAAGCCGTTGTGGATGATCCTCGCATCGAGCAGGTGTTGCTCCCACTGAGAGATGGTCTGACGCTGATTCGCCGAGCCTATTAGTCTTGATTATTGCTCCTCAGATTTTCTTGTGGTATCTCCAATTATTTTCCCTATGGTCTTTCCCAGGGCTGATCAGCAACTACAGACGGTAGTAAAAACCGTAGCAACTCTGTTATTGCTATTGTTGGTGCTGCCGTTAAATCTCACCTTAACCGCGATCGCATTGCTCAGGGCGATCGTGGTTAGACCGTCTAGAACGATTGCACCTCACCCCAAAACTATCCTGGTCAGTGGCGGCAAAATGACAAAGGCACTCCAGCTCGCCCGATCGTTTCATCGGGCAGGGCACCGGGTGATTTTGATCGAGTCAGAAAAATATTGGCTCACGGGGCATCGATTCTCCTGGGCAGTCGATCGCTTTTACACGGTGCCTAAGCCTCAAGCCAAGGGCTACATTGATGCTCTCCTGGAGATTGTCAAGCAGGAAGGGGTGGAGGTGTATGTTCCGGTTTGTAGCCCCGTTGCCAGTTATTACGATGCTCAAGCCAAACAGGTGCTCTCACCCTATTGCGAGGTGATCCACTTTGATCCAGCAATGGTGGAAAAACTAGATGATAAATACGAGTTTTCTGTCCTTGCAGCATCGCTGGGTCTGGCTGTGCCTGAGTCCTATCGCATCACCCAACCGCAGCAGGTATTAGACTTCGATTTTTCTAAGCAAAAGCAACCCTACATTCTTAAAAGCATCCCCTACGACTCCGTGCGTCGGTTAAACTTGACCCAATTACCTTGCGACACGTCGCTAGAAACAGCAGCTTTTGTCCAGACGTTGCCGATCTGCGAACACACCCCTTGGATTATGCAAGCGTTTATTCCGGGGCAAGAATATTGCACCCACAGCACTGTGCGTCATGGGAAGTTGCAACTACACTGTTGTTGTCAGTCGTCCGCCTTCCAAGTTAACTACGAAATGGTGGATAAGCCGGAGATCGAAGCGTGGGTTAGGCAGTTTGTGGGGGGTCTAAAGCTGACAGGGCAAGTTTCCTTTGATTTTATTCAGTCAGAGGATGGGAGTGTTTATGCGATCGAGTGCAACCCTCGCACCCACTCAGCCATCACCATGTTCTACAACCATGCGGATGTGGCAAGGGCTTATCTAGAAAACGATTTCCCCGTCATTCAACCGCTGGAAGCCAGTCGCCCAACCTACTGGCTTTACCATGAAATCTGGCGATTGGTGACACATCCGACCCAGATAGGACAGCGGTTGCAAATCATCGCTAAGGGCAAAGACGCCATTTTTGACTGGTCTGATCCACTGCCATTTTTGATGGTTCACCATGCCCAGATTCCCTGGCTATTGCTAGAAAATTTGCGGCAGCTCAAGGGTTGGCTGCGGATTGATTTTAATATTGGTAAGCTTGTCGAGCTGGCAGGAGATTAACTCATGGTGCTGCGTGTTTTGCACTTGGTCGGGTCGGCGGTCAGCGAGTTTTACTGCAATTTGTCTCGCCTTTATGCCCAAGATTGCCTGGAATCCCTCGCCAATCCAGCGCTCTACGAATTTTACATTGCCTACATTACGCCCGATCGCCAATGGCGATTCCCCACTGATTTGAGTCGTGACGCGATCGATTCAGCCCACCCCATGGCGTTTGCTGAGGCAGTTCGGGTTCTAGCCACTCTCAAAATCGATGTGATGGTGCCCCAGATGTTTTGCATCCCTGGCATGACCGACTACCGAGCTTTATTTGATTTGCTCACCATCCCCTACCTCGGCAACACTCCTGAGGTGATGGCACTGACAACCAACAAAGCCAAAGCCAAAGCAGTCGTGGCGGCGGTCGGTGTCAGGGTGCCGCAGGGAGAATTGCTCCGCCCCGGAAACTATCCCTCCATTAACCCTGCGGCAGTGATCAAGCCTGTGGATGCAGATAACTCGTTAGGGGTTGTTTTAGTAAAAGATTGGTGTGACTACGATACCGCTCTGAAGACGGCGTTTACCTATGCGGACGAAGTGCTAGTAGAACCATTTATCGAACTGGGTCGGGAAGTTAGATGCGGTATCGTCGTTCAAGATGGGCAGCTTGTCTGTTTGCCCCTAGAAGAGTACAACCTGGACAGCGATCGCCAGCCCATCCGCAAGCACGACGATAAAATCAACCAAAACAAAAACGGTGATTTACATTTGGTTGCCAAGAACAATACCAAAGCCTGGATTGTTGATCCTGCTGACCCAGTCACAGAGCGGGTCTGGGATATTGCTAAACAATGTCATGTCGCTCTGGGCTGCCGACATTACAGTCTGTTTGATTTCCGCATTGACCCTAGTGGGCAACCCTGGTTCTTAGAAGCAGGGCTATACTGCTCTTTTGCTTCCAAAAGTGTGATCTCCACGATGGCAAAGGCAACGGGTATTCCATTGGACAAGCTTTTCCAGATGGTTTTGAGCAATCTACAGTAACAGGAACACCCTGAACCGAGGCGCTCTCCTATAGATCGATTGCCTCTAGCCTGGACGCTCTGTCATTTTTTTGTCACATTGTTTTGGCAACAATAGAGGATAGCGTTGCGATCGCCCCGCCTATGAAAATTCTGCTGGTGGAAGATGATCAAGAACAGCGAGAACCCCTAATGGTCGCCCTGTCCCAGGTTGGACATTTGGTTGATGGTGTCCCCGATGGGGAAACGGCTCAATGGCTAATGGGTGAAAAAGACTATGATTTATTGATCCTCGACTGGCTGTTGCCCCAGGTCAGCGGTGTTGAGTTGTGTCGGTTCCATCGTCAGTTGGGTAAGGGGGCGCCCATCTTGATGCTAACCGCCCGCGATACCATCCCTGACAAGGTGGCGGGCTTGGATGCTGGAGCCGATGACTACTTGGTTAAGCCCGTGGATGTCATGGAACTGCTGGCACGGGTGCGGGCGTTGGGACGGCGATCGCCCCTATGGGTGGGTGATGTGTTAACACTTGCCGATTTGACGCTCGACCTGACCACGATGACGGTTCATCGCAATGACGCAAAGGCATTGCTGTCAGCCCGTGAATTTCAGCTTTTAGAATATCTCCTCCGCCATCCCCAGCAAGTCCTTAGCCGCGACCAACTAGAGGTCAATTTATGGGAATGGGGCAGTCAACCCGAAAGCAATGCAGTCAGTACCCAGATTCGACGCCTACGTCAGCGCCTTGCCCCCCTGGGTGTGGACGATTGGATTGAAACCGTCTATGGCATGGGGTATTGCTTGAGGATACCTGGGGAGCCTGGGCAATGAGGGGATTAATCAACTTGGCAACCCGTTGGAGAACCCTGCCTGCCAGTCAGCGGGGGATTGCCATTGTCTCCATTCCGATCGCCTGTTTGCTCAGTTCAGTCGGCGTATTGGTATGGCTCAACCACAGCATTGCTGAGCACGAACACTGGGTGCAGCACACCCAACGGGTGCGGCTCGAAACCCGCGTCTTGCTAAACAATCTCCTGGATGCAGAAACGGGCGTGCGGGGCTATGGCTTGACCCGTCGCCCAGAGTTTTTACAACCCTACAACGTTGCCATTGTCGAGATTCCTCAGTCATTGCAGGATTTGGAGCACCTGGTACAAGACAATCCGCAACAATTGCGGCGGCTGACAGCCATTCGAGCACTGGTCTCCGAAAATCTGTCTTTGCTAGAAGACAAACTGTTGCTCAAGCGCCAGTTAAACCAGCTTCCCGATCCCACCTCCCCAGCCGCCATGGTCTCGTTGGAAAACCTCTATG
>JAAUSV010000118.1 GCA_012032525.1 Leptolyngbyaceae cyanobacterium SL_7_1 | reverse complement strand
CTTAGTAAGGCCGGGCCGGCAGAGGGCGGCGGGGTAAAACGGGCCAGGGTATCGGTCGGGTACGGGGCTTCTGGCCGGCGCCTTGATCGCCTGGACCAGGCTTTCCAAAAAAAGCCGGTCTGTCTGGGGGTGCGTAGCCCTAACCTTAATCGGTGGACTCATCAGCGCTCTCATCCAACGCCTCACTCAATTCCGATTCGATCGCCTCGATTTCCACAGTCACCTCATCGGTGTCAATCACCTCAGCCGTTTCCGACTCCGCCGCTTGGGGAACCAGTGCGACAGCCACGATCGCGTCCTCATCATCGAGTCGTTGTACCCTGACTCCGGTTGCCGATCGCGATTGGCAGGAAATTGCTTTCACCGCTTGGCGAATGATGATGCCGCGACTGGTGACGAGCATCATTTCGTCTAGCTCGTTGACTACTCGGAGGGCAGCAAGGCGATCGCCCGTTTTACGGAACTTGATGGCTCGTACCCCCATTCCCGCCCGGTTTTGCAACCGGAACTGGGAAACGGGAACGCGCTTACCCAAGCCACCCGTAGTCACCACTAGCACCCACGGACCTTGAGCAGTGGGCAATTCTACCTCTAGCTCCTCTGTCTCCGTCTCCTCCGATGCCACCGCTACCATGTCTACTACTTGGGCAGGCAAAATGTCCATGCTGATCAGCTCATCGCCCTCCCGCAGCGCCATCGCTCTCACTCCCCGCGTCGGTCGCCCTAAAGGACGCAACTGGTCGTGGTCTGTGCGGAAATGGATCGCCATCCCATGCCGCGTGCTGATGATAATGCTGTCTTCGCTGTGGGCGCGGCGCACCCAACGCAATTGATCCCCTTCCTCCAGGGAGATGGCAATCAAGCCGTTGGTGCGGATGTTACTGAAGGCAGACAGGGCGGTTTTTTTGATATAGCCCTTTTGGGTCAACATCACCAGGTATTCATCGTTGGTGAACTCGGTGACGGGGACGATCGAGGTGATTTTTTCCTCATGGGGAATGGGCAGCAGTTGCACGATCGGCACACCCCGCGAGGTGCGCGAGCCGATCGGAATCTGGTATGCCTTGAGGCTGTAGGTCACACCCCGGTTGCTAAAGAACATGATGGCGTCGTGGTCGTTGCAGGTGAGGAAGTGCTCTACCCCGTCGTCATCCTTCATGCGCGTACCGATCTTGCCACGGGTGGCGCGGTTCTGCGCCTCAAAGGTGCTGATGGGCATCCGTTTGATGTAGCCCTGCTCGGTCAGGAGAATCACGGCGCGATCGTTGGCAATCAGATCGGCATCCTCCAGTTCCCCGTCTAACTGCTCAATCAAGGTGCGGCGTGGAGTGGAGTGGGCAGCTTTCAACTCCGCCGCTTCGGTTTCAATGATTTGCAAGATCCGCTCTCGCCGCGCCAAAATATCCTGCAAATCCGTAATGCGTCGCTGCAACTCATCGTGTTCTTGGCGAATCTTTTCGGCTTCTAGAGCAGTCAATCGGCGCAACTGCATTTGCAAAATTGCATCCGCCTGCGCCTCAGACAACCCGTAGGACTCGATCAGTTCCTGCTTTGCGGTTTGGTCCATCGGCGGCATGGCGAATCAAATGGATGATGGCATCCAGATTTTCTAGGGCAATCAGCAAGCCCTGCAACAGGTGATCGCGTTCCTCGGCTTTGCGCAACTCATACCGCGTCCGCCGAGTAATCGTCTCGATCCGAAAATCGAGGAAGACTTGCAGAAACTCCTTCAGCGTCAGCAGACGCGGTTCGCCATTAACCAACGCCAGCATATTGACGCCAAAATTGGCTTGTAGTGGCGTTTGTTTGTAGAGGTTATTGAGGACGACCCGTGGGTAGGCGTCGCGGCGCAACTCGATCACAATCCTCATGCCATCGCGATCGCTCTCATCGCGAATATCGGCGATGCCTTCTAGGCGGCGATCGTTGACCATTTCGGCAATCTTTTCAATCAACGCCGCCTTATTGGTTTGGAAGGGCAACTCGGTAATGATGATGGCATCGCGATCGGGGCGTCCGGCGTGTTCGACCGTCTCAATCTGTGCCACCCCACGCATGGTGATGGAGCCGCGTCCTGTCAAATAGGCTTCCCGAATGCCGCTGGTTCCCAGGATCTGCGCCCCAGTGGGAAAGTCGGGTCCGGGGATGTGCTGCATCAACTCGGCGATCGAAATCTCAGGGTTTTGGATTAGCGCAATCACCCCATCGATCAGCTCCGTCAAATTGTGGGGTGGGATGTTGGTCGCCATGCCCACGGCAATCCCGGAGGAGCCATTGAGCAAGAGTTGGGGAATCCGGGCTGGCATCACCAACGGTTCCTGTTGCGACCCATCGTAGTTGGGGGCAAAGTCCACCGTTTCTGATTCAATATCCTGCAACAGGGCATTAGCGGTGATCGGGCGCAACCGACACTCGGTATATCGCATGGCGGCGGGGGGATCGTTGTCCACCGAGCCAAAGTTGCCGTGTCCATCGATCAGGGGCGATCGCATGGAAAAATCCTGCGCCATCCGCACCAGCGCGTCGTATACTGCTGTATCGCCGTGGGGATGGTATTTACCGATGACATCTCCCACTACCCGCGCACACTTCCGAAACGGGCGATCGGGACTCAACCCCAACTCGTGCATGGCATAAAGAATCCGTCGATGCACGGGTTTAAGACCATCCCTGGCATCGGGCAAGGCTCGCCCAACAATGACGCTCATGGCGTATTCCAGGTAGGAACGAGACATTTCGTTCCGTAAATCCGTAGGGACAATCCGCTCTTGAGGGGTGCTCATGCAGTGAAAAACTCCAGAAACGTGAAACTTTGACAGCTATCAGGTGAATGTGGCGATTAGTAGGGAATTTTCGGTGAAATAACTGCCAAATGTCGTATATTACTGGGTTGATTTTAACATACTCCCTCCTCTCTCTGCTCGTAGAAAAGTTTGCAGGAATATGGCTTTGCGGCGATCGCAACACGCTAAACTCAAGACGATACACCAGCTAAACAATCCTCTGGAGCCGTCCGCCAATTCACCCCCTTTATGCTGCAATTTCAACCGCCCGGTTTCAGACAACGTGCGATCGAGACCTCCCTGGGAGTGATGGCATACTATACACCGGATGGTGCGCTCTGGAGAGACGGCGATCGCCCAGAATTGCCCCCCCTACTGTTTCTCCACAGTTTGGGCGGCGGATCGTCTGCCTATGAATGGTCTAAGGTGTATCCAGCCTTTGCAACGGACTACCGGGTGATTGCCCCTGACCTGATCGGTTGGGGACAATCGGCGCATCCAACGCGCCGCTACCAGGTTGAGGATTATTTGCTGATCCTGCGAGAACTGATCGAGCGATCGCACAGCGCCCCTGCCACGGTGATCGCCTCTTCCTTGACGGGAGCGATCGCCCTGCGGTTGGCAACGGAGCAACCAGAATTATTCCGGCAACTCATCCTGGTCTGCCCCTCTGGGTACAACGATTTTGCAGGCAACTATTCCCAAGGGCTTGCCGCTCAAATTGCAGCGGTTCCCGTGTTGGATCAATTCATCTACGCAGTCGGAGCGGCAATGAATGGGCAGTGCGAAATTTTCTAGAGAATTTTCTGTTTGCGGAGCGATCGCGCATCACCCAAGAAATGGTTAATGCTTACCTCGCCTCCGCACTACAATTAAATGCCGAGTGCGCCGCCTTGGCATCGTTGCGAGGTGATTTATTCTTTGACCTGTCTACCTATGTGCCTACATTGAAAACTCCCACTGTGTTGATTTGGGGGAGTCAATCGCGCTTTCGATCGCCCGGTTTTGGACGACGGTTGGCAGCGCTAAATGCGGATGCGATCGTTGCTTTTATGAAATTGCCAATGCAGGCGTATTACCCCATCTAGAACTACCTGCGGGGGTGGTGGGGTTGATACGATCGCACTTGTCCTAGGCTCACTGGAGCAACCAAGGTTTTCTGCAAGGGCAAAGCCGTTGGGTTGGTCAGCCTGTCGATCGCTTAGAACCTTATACCCCAACGCCTTGCCTACACTCAGATCATAAATCTGTAAATGGTTAGAGGGTGTCAGCCGCGCCCTGACTGCTATCCGCTCCACCCTCTTCCATATCATCGCCATCCTGCGCCGCATTGCCGCCGCCATAGCGTCGTTTGCCAAATCGTCCAGTGTTGGTGCGCTTGCGGAATTTGCGGGCATACGCCTGGTTGCGCAGTGCCTTTTCTTTTTTTAGATTGCGGCGTTTAGCCATTCTGTGCCTCTTGATGAATAGTGTCTGAACAAGGAAAATTATGTGAAATTGCCAAACCAAAAGGGCTGAGGAAACTCCTCAACAACCCATGAGAGATCCACACTATCACACTCCCATCGAGAGTGTCTGCAAAAAAATCAAAAGGAGGAGGGAGGAGGGTAGAAGGATGAAGAATCGTTGCTATGGTTGGTTGTTCTGATCGGACTGAGTGATCAGGTGCTGGGCAAAGTCCAGGGCATCCGCGCGGGTTAAAATCTTGCCCTCTGCTTGGGCAAGTTGCAGGGTCTCCAGCAACTGCCCGATGTGGGGCCCGGCGGAGAGGTGGAAGCGGGTCATTAGATCGCGCCCAGTCAGGAGGGGGACTCGATGGGCAACCGGGTCTTGGGGATTGAGGAAGCGTTCCATCAGCGGGGCGATCGCCTCGATCGGAGTTCCCATTGCCACCGCCATCACAGTCAGGGCGGGGAACACATTGCCCACATCTTTGAATAAGCCATACTGCTCCCGTAGAGACAACTCAGGGCAGAGGGTGTGGAGGTGCGGCAACCATCGCAGTACAGTTAATACAGCTTGCACCTCTACCCGGCTGTATTTGAGTTGCCACAGCGTTTGTTCGGCAACGCCACTGTCCGGGGCAACCAAGCAGGCAAGCTTTGCCACCTTGAGCCAACTGCGGCGGGTGCCCGACATGCGGGGTTGGTCGCGTAGCCACGCCGACAACTCTAGCCCACCGTCTGCCCAGCGGTTTTCCAGGGCGATCGCGCCCGATCGATCCATGCCAATTGGTCTAGTTTGAGGGAAGTCAGATGGGGAAGCCAGTGGTCGAGCAAGCCATCCTGCCACGCCAACGTCATGAACGGTGTCCCCTTGGCGGTGCTCAGGAGGTAGTTTAACTCGGCTTGGACACGCTCGGCGGCAATCCAGGCGAGCAGCCCTGCCAACTGTTGAATGGTGGCTTGGGTGTGGGGTTCTAGGGCAAAATCGAGTTGGGCTGCCTGCCGATAGGCACGCAACAGGCGCAGGGGGTCTTCCTTGAGATTTTCAGCGGCGATCATGCGAATCGATCGCCGTTGCAGGTCGGCACAGCCCCCCAACGGATCGATTAATCGCTCGGTTTGGGGTGGTAGGCGATCGCATTTACCGTAAAGTCTCGTCGATGTAGATCCGCCTCCAGAGTGGCACCGACCTGTTGGGCAAAATCCACCGTGGCTTTCTCAAACACGACACGGGCGATGTGGCGATCGCTGTCTAACAGCACAAACCCAGCCCGGTAGCGATGGGCAATCAGTTTTGCTGTTTCCACGGCTTGCGTAGGCAGGACAAAATCGAGATCGAGGTATTCCGCCACTCTGCCCAACAACGCATCACGAACATTGCCCCCCACGAGATAGGTTGTCGGCGGCAACAACGCCAGATCAAAGGGCCATGTCTGGGGAGACAAAACAGAGGCGTGAACAGAATCCTGGAGGTACAACGGTGGTTACAGATGAAGGAATAGGGAGTTGAACAAGTGGCGTATTTTTTCATTTTGCAACATCCCTAGGGGTCGCCGCCCGTTTTGCCCAAACTTGAGATAGAGTAGCAGAAAAGGAGGAGTGCTGGAGACCCATCAGCCACGACTGCGAAGGAGCTTGACATGTGTATTTGCGTAAATTGTCACTATGTCGATCGCTGCGTCACCTACAACGCGGTTGAGCACCAGCATCAGCAGCCCCACCTGACAGAATTTCCCGATTTTGAACCCACGGAGCCAACCATCAACGTCAACATTCGCCACCAGGGCGAGATCATTGAGATGGAGTGGGATGTGGTCGGTTGTCTCAGTTTTGTTGAAGAAACGGGCAAATGGGCGCGGTTACGACCGGGTGAGCTTGTTCCCACCTGACCCCAATAGTCGCCCAAATCCCATAGGCGGTTTAGATCGTCCCATGAGCTACTGCCTAAATCCTCGCTGCTCTAGACCGCAAAACCCGGACAACGCTAATTTTTGCCAAACCTGTGGGATGAAACTGCGGGTGAACGATCGCTATCGTCCCTTAAAGCTGATTGGTCAGGGCGGATTTGGGCGCACATTTCTGGCGATCGATGAAGCAGCCGATGAGGGATTCTGTGTGATCAAGCAGGCATTTTCCCAGGAGCGGTTGCCGGACGATCGGGCCCGGATCTTCTCCCGGCGAGAAGCGCAACAACTGGCACAATTGGGTCGCCACCCCCAAATCCCCACCCTGCTCGATTACGTGGAGCAGGAGGACAGCCAATATCTAATTCAAGAATTCATCGACGGCGAAAATTTGGAATCTGCCTTGAGAGACCACGGCACCTTTGAGGAACCCGAAATTCGTCAACTCTTGGAAGATCTCTTGCCAGTGGTGCGCTTCATTCATCAGCAGCGAGTGATTCACCGCGACATTAAACCAGAGAATATTATCTGCCCCTACCGAGGCGGCAAACTGTTCCTAGTAGACTTTGGCGCATCCAAATACACCAGCGACACCGCTCTTGGACGAACTGGAACGGTGATCGGCAGTGCCGCCTTTGTGGCGCCAGAGCAGGCAATGGGACGGGCTGAATTTGCCAGCGACCTCTACAGTTTGGGAGTTACCTGTGTGCACCTGTTGACCGGGTTGCATCCCTTTGATCTCTACTCCATCAGCCAGGATGCCTGGGTCTGGCAGCAATATTTGCCCCATGCCATTAGCGCCCAATTGCACCAAGTGCTCGATCGCATGGTGCAACGGGCAACTAGCCAACGCTATCGGACTGCCACCGCCATCCTGCGCGATCTAGGCATAGAGGTTGTTTCCGCCAGTCCAGTCCGCCGATCGCCTACCCTCACCGCCAGTCGCCGTCCTCCCAATGCCATCGTCCCCGCTTCCCGTCCTCGTCCCCCTTGGCAGTGCATTCACACCCTGACAGGGCACACCAGTAGCATTACGGCGGTTGCCCTCAGTCCGACCGGGGAGACCATTGCCAGTGGCGGCGTCGATCGCACCATCCGGTTCTGGGACACAACATCCGGTCGTTTGATCGCGACACTACCGGGACGATCGCTCTGGTCAACCAGTGGGCATGGCGATCGCCTCAGTGCCCTCACCTTCGCCTGCGATGGCACCTTAATCAGCAGCAGCGATGATGGCACCGTCAAGTGTTGGGATGGGGCAACTCGCAAGCTCCAAACCACCCTGCCGGGGCAGGGATGGGGCATTGCTGCCCTTGCCATCAGTGGCGATGGCACTGTGCTGGCAAGCGGGGGTGGCGACGGGTCGATCCACCTGTGGAACCCGATCGCCCCTGAAAAACTAGGGGAACTGACCAAGGATCAAGTGCCGATCACCGGACTCGCCCTCAGCCCCGATGGGCAATTTTTAGCCAGCAGTGATGAACAGACGATCCGCCTGTGGGATCTGCGCGATCGCTATCTGATGAACACGTTCAAAGGACACCTCGATCGGATTCAGGCAATCGCCATTACCCCCGATTGGCAAATCCTGCTTAGCGCCAGTTGGGACAAGACGGTGAAGCTATGGCATTTGCAGGAGGGGGGGTTGTTGAGAACGATCGCAGCGCATGGCGATCGGATTCTCTGCCTCGCCATCAGTCCCAAAGGCAATCTATTTGCAACGGGCTGTGATGACGGCACCATCGCTGTTTGGAATTTGCAGCATCATCGCGACGATCGGTTTTTAATCCATGTCAGTCGGTTGACCACATTGCACCATTCCTGGGCAGTGAATGCTCTAAGTTTTAGCGCGGATGGGCAGATGTTGGTGAGTGGCAGTGCCGATGAAACAGTGAAGGTGTGGCGATCGGGGTAAACTGCCCTCATCATTGCCGACGCTCTGTCACCAGGGTCAAACTTGTCCAGCCGCCTTGGGCATCGTAGCTGCGGATCATCCGTTGGCGAAGATTGGCGTCGATCAGCCAACCCGCTTCCAACTGGAAAGGCATGCCTCTGGGAATGGTCAGGGCAGATTGACGGACGCCCCAGCGGCTAAAAGCAAAATCTGAATGGGAAAGCGTCCCTGATCAAACAGCAGCCTAGAACCGTCGATCTGAGCGGTTGAGACTAGATCGAGTTGCCCTGCGGTGAGCTGTTGACAGAGGCGATCGCCCTGCTCAGTCACCGTCAGCGTGGTGGCGTAGGTGTCGGGGGTGCGCCAATCGGGGTAGAGCGTAGTCGCCTCTCCTTGCCATGTCCCCAGCAATTGCTGAATGGTCAGGGGCGGTTGCTCACGGGCGGGTTGCCCCCGCAGTCGCTCTCGGATGAGGGTAATGCTTGCCAGGTGATTGTCCTTGTCAAATAGCCCCACTAGGCGGAGGCGGCGATCGCCATGGATGAAGCCAAACTCCGTGCCAAATTCCGCCAAGGGAGCCGACTGCATGGAGCCTTGAGAGAATGCTCCATCCTCAAAAAACAACACCCCTCGCCCAAGGAGCTGTACTCCAATACCTTTTCTTGGGTGAGGGTTTGCTGCTGGTCAAAATATTGCAGGGTTTGGCGAATCGTTTGGTTGTGGTTTAGCCCCTCTAGGGTAACGACGGTTGCCACATCCTCACGCAGTTCTCCTTGGGGCGTGAGACGGGTAAAGGAACCTTGCCAAGCACCAAGGTTTTTCAGCAGATTTTGCCATTGGGATGAATTCGACATGGGTAGGGTGGCTGGAGGACTAAAGCAAAAGCGGTAGGACTGCGATCGAATCAGCCTCCCCATTATCCACCAAGGCATACGCCAGAGGGCGTATACCCATAATCTGTGTTGTCCGCTACAATTGAGAGCTTGTTTGTGAATTCTTCATCTGTTTGTTTACGTTCCTGATATGAACTTTATTAAATCTTTCTGGGGTGTTTCTTTACTGAGTTCAATTACAGTCGTCCAACCCCTTGTGCATCTTCCGGCTCATGCAAGCCACCTTGCTACCCACTGGTCCTACGACCGGACAGCAGATTCCACCGATCGAGGTTCATCTACCAAACCCCTGCATCGATTTCTCTCCCAAGCTACATCCACCGTACGTAGCTCTCAAAGCAACAACGCTCCACCAGCCGATAGCCCAGAGCGACTCAATCAAGCCTTTAACCAAGTCGTGGACTTACCCCTGCCCAAGATCACAGTCATTCCCCAACCACCAGCCCCCAATCAATCCCTCGCCGTGGTTGCCAATGACGCCCAGTGTGGTTCTCTAACTCGACGCCAATCGGCAGCCGATTTGCCCTCAGGCTATGAGATTCGGGTCAATGACCGTCCGGTTGCCAGCGTGCCCACCGAGCAAACCGCCACCGCGTTTGCCCAGCGACTCGAAGCCATCCTGTCCAAACCTGCCTTTGATCCAACGACCATTCAACCGGCGATCGTCAACGATTTGCCAGGGGGAAAAGCCGGACAGGAGGTTCTCTTTAGTGTTGAACAACCTGTTGCCGAGGCGTTAAAGCGCAATGGAGAGGTGGTGGCGATCGCCTGGGTCAACAATCTCCGAACTGCCCTCAATGCCGCACCCCTCAACTTGACCGACGCCCAAAGCCGTCTCCATGCTCTGGCTGATAGCCCATCTGCCTTCAGGGGAGTCGCCTCCTGGTATGGACCTCGGTTTCATGGGCGCAAAACGGCAATGGGGGAAATTTTCAATCAACACGCCTTGACCGCTGCCCACCCGTCCTTGCCCTTTGACACCTACTTGAAAGTCACCAATTTGCACAATGGACAATCCATCATTGTGCGAGTCAACGATCGAGGACCTTACATCAAGCCGCGATCGCTCGACCTCTCACGGGCGGCTGCCCGGTGCTTGGGCAGCGAAACCGTGGGTATCGTCCCCTACCGAGCGGTGATTATGCAACCCGCCCCTACCCCGGAGGCGGTTGCCCAACAAACACCCGTAGGCGCGTCAGCGTTGATCGGGTTGAAGTAGGATAGGTAGCTGTTGGCGGTTGGTGGCTAGCTAGCCGCCAACCGCCAACCTTAGACCCGTTCTGCGAACCTTACCTATGATCACTGGCAACACTCAATTGTTAGGGGTAATCGGCTACCCGATTCAGCATTCACTGTCGCCCGTGATGCACAATGCGGCGATCGACTCCCTGGGATTGGATTATACCTATGTGCCGTTTGCGGTGGAACCCCAGTGCTTGGAGCAGGCGATCGCGGGCTTGTCCGCTTTGGGGGTCGAGGGGTTTAATGTTACCATTCCCCACAAGCAAGCGGTGATGCCGCTGCTAAGCGAGATTTCCCCAATCGCCCAGGCGATCGGAGCCGTGAATACGGTCTATCGCACAGCCGCTGGTTGGGGTGGTACAAATACGGACGTAGTCGGGTTTTTGACTCCCCTGCGCACCCATGCCTTACAACCCGGAGCGATCGCGGTTGTGTTGGGCAATGGGGGAGCCGCACGAGCAGTGGTGGCTGGGTGTGGGGAATTGGGCTATAGCCAGATTGCGATTGTGGGACGCGATCGGACTAAGCTAGAGCAATTCCTCTGCCAGGGAACCTTTTCCAAGGGAGTCTCAATCCATCTCTGGTCAGAATTGGTAACACTTTTGCCCTACGCCCAACTGGTTGTCAACACTACCCCGATCGGGATGCATCCCCAGGTTGACCAATCTCCCCTAAGTCAGGCGGAGTTAGACCGTCTACCAACCCATGCGGTGGTCTACGACCTGATCTACACCCCCCACCCAACCCTGCTGCTCCACCAGGCAATGGAACGGGGGCTAGAGGCGATCGATGGTCTAGAAATGCTGATTCACCAAGGCGCAGCGGCATGGGACTATTGGCTTCAGCGATCGGCTCCGATCGCAGTCATGCGTTCCGCACTGCACGACTATCTATCCGCTTCAAGATAGATACCGCCAGTTATAGCGGTTCCACTCATGCATTCCCTGAATTTCATACTCCATCCCATTGTCAAACCGCACAGTACAGATCGTGTAGTGGGTGTAGCTCTCTGGCAAGCTGCCAGAGTCATCGATTGTTTGGGCAATGCGGACGATCGTGCAGGCAAACCATTCGCGACTACAGGGACCCTGATCCTGCACCCATTCCCACAAATTGTTGGCAACCTCAATCCGATCGCCCACTTGCAACGCTAGGGCGGCGGCGTCAAAATAGTGTGCCAAGTGGCGAGATTGCACCCGCTCCAGCCATTGCACTCCGTAGTTGTCTCGAACAAATTGCATTGTCCCCGAATCCTGCCCCTGCAACCAATCGTTTAGCTAGTTGCACCTTCCAAGAGCGGTTGTTTTGGGTCTGCTCGTTGACAAACTCCAACAAAAGTTGACGTTCGTGGGGAGTCAGATCGTCCAGCGGATTTTCGTCGAAATCTTTGGGATCAGCGCCATCGTCGTCTGGGTTGAGGGAGTCGATCGCGGTTTGCAACAGGATTTGTTTTTGGCGATCGTCCAGTGGCAACCCAGCCGCTTCACATCGAGTAAACGCAGCTTGTAGTGTGGTTTGGATATTAGCCGGAGTCATGGTCAAGCCATCGAAGTGAGCAGCACCCGGCAACCCCATCGCACCGATCGCAGGCACCATTACAATATTTTATGAGTAATTAACTTTAGCGTAAAAATCCCAAGAATTCCAAATGTCCCACTCCCTGTGCTTTAGCAGCAGGCGTTTGTCCCACCCATCGGCTTGCCAGTAGGAGTACCGAAGCAGGTGTGGGAGAATAGAAACGTCGTGCTGCGATCAGATTATTTAGCCAGTCCATCCCTATGATTCAGTTTTTTCTCCGTCAGTGTTTGCTAGTAACGATCGCCCTCTGCCTCTGGTGCACCAGTTGGACTGTTCCCAGCGCGATCGCCCTTACCCAGGTCAAACTGTCCAACCTCGCCTACGAGGATTGTCCCGCTGATTTGGCGGAGGGTGCTGTTACCTCTGGCGGCACAACCATGCGAGCCAACTGTTTCTTGATCACAGGCAAAGCAGAAAACGCCTCTGGCAAACCCATCCTCAACGCCGACGTGTTTGGACGAGTCTACGACGCCAACAATAACCCCGTGATGCAAAACCGCACCCGCTTGGGATCGATCGACGAAATCCCCCCCGGCATCAGCGATTTTGAGCTAAGAATCAGCGTTCCCGCCAACCAACCCACCCCCCTTAAACTAGAGCAGTTCAAAGCTTCAGGATTTGTTGGCAAAGTCCGCCGTTAAACTGGCCGCCGTTAAACTAAAGATATTCCAGCTCTGTCATTGGTGATTGGTTACCCACCCATGACCAATGAGCGATGATCAATGACAAACTCCGTTTACACTCCCGATTTTCTTAACTCCTCTGGCATCATTTTGGATGTGCGCAGTCCGGCGGAATACGCGCAGGGACACATTCCTGGAGCAATTAGCTTTCCATTGTTCACCGATGCAGAGCGGGCACAGGTGGGAATTTGCTACAAACAGCAGGGGCGCAATCAGGCGGTGGAGTTGGGATTTGCCATTGCCGGACCCAAGTTTGCAGGTTTTGATCGCTGACGCGAACCGATTGGCTCTCGATCGCCAAGTTCGCCTCTATTGCTGGCGAGGGGGGATGCGGAGTGGGG
>JAAUSV010000117.1 GCA_012032525.1 Leptolyngbyaceae cyanobacterium SL_7_1 | reverse complement strand
ACGACCACGTTGCCGTGGGCACAGGCACAATGAAGGTGAATAAAGCCGACATCAAGAAGTTGCAAGCGGCATCCGCAAGCGGGCAGCCAAGCGACTGGAAGGCGGCGAAATCATCAAGGTAGAAGCTCATCCGATTCCTGAACACCCCAGACCCCGCCGTGTGGTTGGACGGGTGGCACTGGTGGGTGATGCGGCAGGAACCGTCACCAAGTCCTCCGGTGAGGGCATCTACTTTGCGGCGAAATCGGCGCGGATGTGTGCGGAAACGATCGTTGAGTTTTCTCAAAAGGGCGATCGCATTCCCACTGAGGCTGACCTGAAGGTGTACCTGAAGCGCTGGGATAGGCAGTATGGCATGACCTACAAGGTGCTGGATATTTTGCAGACGGTGTTCTATCGATCGGATGCCACCCGCGAAGCCTTTGTAGAAATGTGCGCAGACATGGATGTGCAGAAGCTGACGTTTGACAGCTATCTCTACAAAACCGTGGTGCCTGCGAACCCACTGACTCAGTTGAAGATTACGGCGAAGACGATCGGCAGCTTGTTGCGTGGAAGCGCATTGGTGCCTTAGGCGATCGAGCTTTATCGTTTATCGATAGATTTAAGGACACTTGATTAGTCAAGTGTCCTTCTTGTTGTCCTACCATTTCTGAATATAGGCAAAATGCCCACTCCACAGGATATAGAAGAAACAGGTACCCCACAATTCCCCTTCATTCCCCATCCCTCCTCTCCTCAATCAACCCCACTGGCGGCGTAATCTCAATCCGGCGTTGAGCCAGATCCACCACTGGAACAATCGCCATCACAAACGGAATCAGCACCGTCTTAGCGGGTTCCCCTGCCAACGTCACCTCTAACAAATCATTACCCGCCGGAACCACATTGGTAACGGTGCCAACCAGCGTTTGCGTTGCTTGGTCGAATACCTCCAGCCCTAGCAAATCGGGGACGTGGAATTCGTCGTCTTCGAGGGGGGGGCGATCGCTCTCTGGCACCAGCAATTCGCTGTCCCGTAGAGCTTCGGCTTGGTCGCGGTTAGAGATCCCGGCAAACTTGACCACATATAGACCTTTGTTGCTCATGTAGCGTCCACTCACCAGTTGCACCGCTGTGGGCTGGGTAGCACCAGCGGATAATAGCCAGCGTTCACCCGGTTCAGTGAAGCGTTGGGGAAAGTCGGAATCTGGGTAGATGCGCACTTCCCCATTCAACCCTTGGGCACCCACAACTCGACCTACCACTAACCAATCAGCTTCTATATTTGGTGAATTCATTGCCATCGTAAAAATTAGCGGGTTAGTTGACTGAGCCAGCGTCGAATCTTTCCGGTCGGCACCAGCCGTTGGCTTGCATCTACCAAACCCTGCTGGTGCAGTTGCTGGTCAAAGGCTAGCAGATGGGGCGATCGCTGCACTGGCTTAATGTCCGTACGACTGGAGAAAATCACGAAACTTTCATTGGCAAACACAGGGGATTGTCTAACAGCCCACTGCACCAACGCTGGATTGATTTCCGCCAATCGCCCTCGCTGAATCACTGCCCACGTGGGGGGGGAGGCTAGATCGATCGCTGCTGTATCCGATCGACAATCGGGGTGCAGTTCCGCAAATCGACTGGGAGCAACGACGACGTCCTGGGGTTTGACATGCTGTTGCAAAACCCTAGCGGCTTCTGCCCACGGAGCACGATCGCTCGGAAAGAAAGCATATAAATAGTTGGCGCTCCCCGGTTGGGCGGTGGCGGGGAATAGTTGAATACGTTTGAAACACAAGCCAACGGACTGGGTTTGGGTTTCATTACCGCTGAGAATATTGAGGGGAATTGTCCGATCGACGGTAAATCGTAAGCGGGTAAAGGGGCGATCGACAGCCACCACTGCTTTGGGAATCGTGGCTTGCAGAATTGCCCCTTGCTTGAGTTTCACCAACGGGTGCAGGGCGATCGGTTGCTCGTTGGCATCCACTCGCAAACTGGCAAGAATCTCCGGTGATGCGGCATTGTTAATGTGGACTTTTAGCGTAAAATCGGTGTCTAGTGCCAGTGGCAGATCCAACGTGGACACGGGGCTGGGTCCAGTCCAGCGAAAGACATCGCCACTGGGTTTGAGTCCATTGCAATCTCCATTGCGACGATGCCAGCCCGCCCCAGAAATCGCTTGGCGAAAATCGAGGTCAAGCGATCGCACAGGGGTAGTTGTAGGATAGCGTTGCTCGTAGTGTGGTTGCAAAAGGCGGGCGAGATCGGCGGGGGACGATCGATCGAAGGACTGACTCAACGCTGGATAGGTGGCAATCAGGGTGTCGATCATCTGCGATCGCTGCTGTTCAAACCGTTCCTGAATGTAGTTGTATAGGGCAATGTCGAGTTGGTTGCGTTCGACGATCGCCGCCAAGGTTTCGGGCGACAAATCAGCTTTTTTAGGACGTTTAGGATTGACCCGCAAGCTTTGGTAGGTAGTTTCGGGATACCAACCAAACGTGTATGCCAGCAAGAAAATCGAATCCTGAAACTGCTCCGTCAACCCCACAAAGGCAAACCGATCCAAGTTGGCTTTGGCTGATTCCAGCAGGGTTGGGTCAAACGGATTGCTAGTGTTGCAATCGGGGGGAACCAAATGGCGGGTTTGGTGATTGATCACACTCGCTTGCACCAAGGGATGGGGAGATTCCACGAACTCCAATAAACTACCCGATGCCGCTTGTTTGTGAATTCGGTGTCCCTCCTGAAACCGCTCCCGCGAGGGAATCGTCGTGCCTTTGCGAATGAAATCGTAGTGGGAAATCACTCGCTCCACGGGGTCACGCAACAGGGTTAGATAGACCGGATTGGTCAGCAACGGCGCAATTTCTGCATAGGTAATGTGTCCACGAATCAACCGAAAGCGGGTGAGAAATTCTCGAATGGCGTTGGGTGGTAATGCCTCAGTTTCGGGATATAACTCTGGCAAAAAAGAGGGCGGCGGAGAGATTTGATCAACCGCAAAATTGGCATCGACGATCGCCGTAAAGGTAGAACCTGCTGTCTTCATGATGTGAATGAAGCACAGTTGGTCGGTGGGATGCAAAGGGCGCTCGATCGGGACAATCCGGGTCATAGTTGTTCTGTGATTGATTCAGGTCGCTCCATCCAGCCTAAAGCAGTTTTGTCCCCTACAGCACATCGATCGATAATTCTGATTTCCAAGCCAACTCACATAACACCGTACTCACCCACTCTCAACAAACAAAACATCCGTCCCATCAGCTCAAACGACAGTGTGAATCAGTACAATTGCTTGTGCTGTCCTCTCGTAAGCTAGGATAACCACTACCTATATCAACGGCAGCAATGGAACCCCCATTTACTCCGTGTTATCTACAGAGGAGCACACCCAGTCTATGGTCAGCCTAACCCCCAACCCCAGCTACAGCCTTACCATTCGCATCCAATTGCCCCATCAAGCAGGCATGTTAGCCGTTGTCACCCATGCGATCGCACCGCCGGAGGCAGCATTGGACCCATCGACTTGGTAGAACAAAACCTCAAAACCCTAGTGCGGGATATCACCATCGACGCGGCTAGCACCGAGCACGCAGAAGCGATTATTGCCACAGTCAAAGCGCTAGACGATATCAAAGTTCTCAACGTCTACGATCGCACCTTCAACCTGCACCGGGGCGGCAAGATCAGTGTGCAGAGCAAAATTCCTTTGAAGTATCAAAGCGATTTGGCAATGGCATACACACCGGGGGTAGGGCGGATTTGCACAGCGATCGCCGAAGATCCCAATCAGGTCTATTCTTTGACGATTAAAAGCAATACGGTGGCGATCGTCACCGATGGCAGCGCCGTATTGGGCTTGGGCAATTTGGGACCAGCGGGAGCCTTGCCTGTGATGGAGGGCAAAGCCATGTTGTTCAAGGAGTTTGCGGGCATTGATGCCTTTCCCATTTGCCTTGCCACCCAAGACACCGAGGCAATTATCGAAACGGTAAAGAACATTGCCCCAGTCTTCGGCGGTATAAATCTGGAAGACATCAGTGCTCCCCGCTGCTTTGAAATCGAGGCACGGCTACAGCGGGAGTTGAATATTCCGATTTTTCACGATGACCAGCATGGCACGGCGATCGTCACCTTAGCCGCCTTGATCAATGCCCTCAAACTGGTACACAAGTCGATGGATCAGGTGCGAATTGTGATCAATGGCGCGGGGGCGGCGGGCGTGGCGATCGCCCGTTTACTGCACAAAGCTGGGGCAACCAACCTCTGGATGTGTGATTCCAAAGGAATTTTGTCCCATCGTCGCACCGATCTAAATGATCAAAAGCGGGAATTTGCTGTGGATGCCAGCGGTTCATTAGCCGATGCCCTGGTGGGGGCAGATGTGTTTCTGGGGGTGAGTGTTCCCGGAGCGCTGACCGTGGAGATGGTGCGATCGATGGCAACTGATCCGATCGTCTTTGCCATGGCAAACCCGATTCCCGAAATCCAACCAGAGCTAGTTACCGATGATGTAGCGGTAATGGCAACCGGACGCAGCGACTACCCCAACCAGATCAATAATGTGCTGGCATTTCCCGGCATCTTCCGGGGAGCCCTAGATTGTCGAGCAGCCACCATGACCACATCGATGTATTTGGAAGCGGCGGGGGCGATCGCCTCTTTGGTCAACTCAGCCGAGTTAAATAACGAATACATTGTGCCCTCCGTATTCGATCCGCGCGTGGCAACAGCAGTGGCAGGAGCCGTGCAGCGGGCAGCCAGACAGGATGGGGTGGCGGCAGGTTGAGGGCGATTAGCAGTTGGCGATTAGTGGTTTGAGCGGGCAACCTTGGAAATTTTTGGATTTGCGTTACCTTAAAAAGTGGTTTTCGAGCAGTTGACCAAGCTAACTGCTACTTGTTAACTCGCTAATTGCTAACCGCTAATCGCTTCAACCCTAAACCCACCCACCTTTTTCCTATGCAATCCATCTCTCTTGGCTCCACTGGAGTGACTGTTCCTGCCCTCGGCATCGGCACCTGGGCATGGGGCGATAGCCTCTACTGGGGCTATGGCAAAGACTACGACGAAGCTTCGCTGCACCAAGCCTTTGATGCGGCGGTGCAGGCAGGGGTCAATTTCTTTGACACCGCTGAGATCTATGGACTAGGCGAGTCGGAACGGTTGCTGGGGCGGTTTATGCAAGCCAGCGATCGCCCCATCTCCATTGCCACCAAATACTTTCCGCTGCCGTGGCGATTCATGGGGTCATCGGTGGCAGAGGCGCTCACCCACAGCTTAAAGCGGTTGCAAGTGCCCGCCGTCGCGCTGTATCAGGTACACATGCCGTTTGATTTTCTCATGTCTAAATCCACTCTGATGGATGCCCTAGCAGATGAGGTACAACAGGGTAGGATCAAGGCGATCGGCGTCAGCAACTATTCTGCTGAGCAAATGAAAGAGTCCCACGATCTGCTGGCAAAGCGGGGCATTCCCCTAGCAGTAAATCAGGTGCGCTATTCTCTGCTGGCTCGTCAGATTGAGAGCAATGGCGTGTTGGACACGGCTCGGCAGTTGGACATCACTATTCTGGCGTATAGTCCCCTGGCACAGGGATTGCTGACGGGCAAATATACCGCTGAGCAATCCACCCCACCCACGGCGCCCGGCGAATTGATCCGCGATTCAGTGGCAATGGTATTGAGAAGATTGCTCCTGTGGTGACACTGTTGCAGGCGATCGGGCAAACCCACGATCGCACCCCCGCCCAAGTGGCACTAAATTGGTTAATTGGGCAAGGCAACACGATTCCGATTCCGGGTGCTAAGAATCTCAAGCAGGCAGAACAAAATGCTGGAGCGCTGGGATGGGAATTGACTGAAGCTGAGCGACAGGCGATCGACGAGGCGACGCGATCGTGGAAGAATTAGTGGGAGAGTCATGCGTCATATGGATCGTGGATCTAATAACTCCGAATTCTTGCGTAGGATGGGTTAGCGGAGCGTAACCCATGCGGCTGGAGGGATCGATGGGTTATGGCTAACGCCTAACCCACGTCCTACAAAAGCCGATCTTATTTAATTCTCATTCCATAGTCATTATTCATTTAGTGAACAATGAAACTTTTGTCAGACTGGGGATTTAGTCGATCGGGTTGGCGGCAAGGAACGCGGGGGGAATATTGGGTCGTCGCTCAAGGGCTGCTGATGGTTGGGTTTGTGTTGCTGCCTGTTTATCGGCTTCAGGGGATGATTCCGTTGAGCGACGCTTGGCGCTATGGGGCTTGGGGAGTGGCGGCGGCATTGGCGATCGTTGCCCTGATATTCTTTATTAAAGGATTGGGCGACTTGGGACAAAGCCTGACCCCGTTGCCCTACCCCAGAGACGACGGCGCCCTGGTGCAGTCGGGGATTTATGGCTACGTGCGTCATCCCATCTACGCGGGGGTAATTTTTGCGGCTTTGGCGTGGACGGTGGCATTTGTCAGTCTTTCCCATCTGATTGGCACACTGGTTTTTGTGGTGTTTTTTAATGCCAAGGCAACCCGTGAGGAACAGTGGTTGGTGGAGCGCTATCCGCTTTACCCAGAGTATCAACAGCGGGTCAAAAAGCTAATTCCCTGGATTTACTAAGGAGCGTGGATTAAACAACCTGTAAAACCAGGCTCTCCGTAGGGGATGGCAATGCCATGCCCCTACACAGGAGGATTACCCACTAATAAATTCGTGATCCGAACTGAGGTAATCACCTGCCCCAGCCAAGGGTATGGTATTGGCTTGCAATTCCAATCAATATAGCGCGATCGCCAGGCAATAAAAAAGCCCGGAGCGATGCCGGGCTAGTGACCTACGTATTTCCCACTTGTAGTGTCGCGTTATCCTGATTTCTCCGCCTCTAACAATAGATAGATATTTGGGGGAAAAATTTTACATCGGGTTCCATGGGTAGCACCCCATGGAACCCCAAGTTTACTGAGGAACCGTTGTGGTATTGATTTCGTTCTGCCAGCTTTGAATTTGCAACTGAGCAGCGGCATAGGCCTCCGTGCGGGGGGGAATAGTATTAGCAGTGGCGATCGCCCCCGCTAGGTCATCTGATTGAGCCTGGGTTTGGGCAATTTGCAACATTGCCTGGCTCCAAGCGTTAATCATTCGATCGGCTTCTGCTCTGGCATTGCTATCGGTTGAGACGCGATCGGCAAGTTGGATCGCCGAGGCTAACGAATTGGCAGTGCCCAACTCGGCGGCTCGGTAGGCATCGCGCAGTTGGGTTTGTCCCTCCGTTTGGTTGCGCCAGTTGCGAATGTCGGCTTGGGCGTCGTTGTAGAGCGCTCGTCCCGATTGAATCTGCTCGGCAGTGGCGATCGCTCCTGCCAAATCTCCCGCCTCCGCCAACTGTCGGGCTTGGGCTAGATAGGGTTGGTCTTGTAGGCGCTGGATCTGCCCCGTCCACGTGCGAATTTGGCGTTGGGCGTCGGCGTGGAGGGCGCGTCCCTCGGCAATCCGACTCGCTTCGGCAATGGCTGCTTGCAACGAGGCAACATCTCCATTGCGGGCAAATTGCTCCGCTCGATCGAGGTAGGGGCGGTCTTCTAGGGTTTGGGCTTGGGTTGCCCATTGTTGGATCTCCCGCTGTGCCGCGCGGTTGCCACTAGAAACTTCGCGGGCTTCGGCAACAGCGGCGGAGAGGGAACTGGGGTCGCCAGCCGCCGCCAGTTGGCGAGCTGATTCCATTCGGTTTAGATCCCGAATGGCTATTTGCCATTGCTGGATGCGTCGTTGGGCTCTGTCGTAGAGTGGGCGATCGCTCCCCAACCGTTGGGCTTGAATAATTGCCGCTTCCAAATCCGCCACCGTGCCATTATTGGCTTGTGCCTGTGCCAGTGACAGGTTGATGAAATCCTCTGCCTCCGCCTCCAATCCGGCTTCCTTGGGGATTTCCCGGGCAATGGCGATCGCTCCTCAGCATCGCCGTCGTCTAGCACCGCCTCCGCCAGGGTGAGTAGATCGCGTCCCAGTTCCTTTTTCACCTCCTGTGCCATGGCAAACATGGGACTGGTGGATTTGATCTCCTGCAACAATTTCAATGCCGTTTGCAGGTTTGACAAGCCACCGCGACGCGCCAGGCTTTTTGCCCGTCCAATTTTGCTACTGTCTTCCCGTGCCGCCGTAATCAGCGAGTTCAATTCTTGATACTTGGTGGTTTCCCAGTGGGTGTTGCCCACTTGTAATAACTGGGTAGCAACGGCAAAGGCTGCCTGGAGATTTTGCTCTTTTAGGGCAGCGGTGGATTGGTTGTAGATGGCTTCTGCCTCTTCCCAGATGGTTTCCCAACGAGTGATGCGCTCCTCCACTTGTTGATAGGCGGGGGTGGAGGAGGGGATTTGCCGGGCAGCGGCGATCGCCGCCTGCAATTCCCCCTGATGAAAGGCGTCTTCGGCAAGATCTAACAGCGCCACCGACCAATACTCAATGTTTTGATCGATCTCTGGACGCAATGGATGGTCGGTGGGCAGGCTATTGACTAGGGCGATCGCCTCCAGCAGATCCTCCACGGTTTGTTTGTTTGCCGCCAACTGGGCGCAATAAAGGCGCAATGAGGCAGAGGCGGTGGGCCAAAAGATGCTGGGGCAATTGGGCACTGTTGGCAGCTTGAGCAGTAGGGCGACGGAAAGCACCCCGGCGCCGCTACACGCCAACACGGCTAGAAACGACCAGAACTGCCAGTGCAGCGGAATGCGCAACCGGGGAAACCGAAACGATTTAGCAGGGGTCATGGGTGGGGTAGTAGAGCGGGTCTGCTCAATCTCCTCGATCTCCTCCATTGTCCAAGCGTCTGATGGGGGGGAGCCACGGGGGGAACAGGGTAAAGCGCAGGGTAGGGCGGTGGGCGATCGACGGATACAGGCTCAGAAGAGGGTTCTGGATGGAGCGATCGAGATTGGTCACCCATCTCTGGGTTTGAAACAAACCCTTGACAGTGGTGGGACGATAGGGGCAACCGGGGGTGATGCGATGCCAACCGTGGCTGACCGTTGGCGGCTTTGGAGGGAGGCTTGCGAGACCCTGCGTTGCCTTGGTTAAACGGCAATTGCGGATTGCGTGATTCTCGATTTCCAGCCATACCTCACTCCACTAGAATCCAGGCGATGCATATTGCTAATCAAGTTTAGCGGGTGTTATCCAATTTAGTGCGTTGTGTTGCTAACCCACCATCTGATGACAAACGCAAGCAAAGCACCATATACTGCCCCAGCCCTTCTAATTTGTCAATTGTCGTGCAAATTTCACCCTCGCCTGCCCCTCTTAACCTCTCCATGACAATAAATAGTGGAGATCTGCGCTAGATTACTGGCAATCCCTATTCCAACCCTGCGTTACTCATGCTGATCTCTCTGATTGCAGACTATGGCACGGGTGATCCAGCCTTTGCGGAGGTCGTGCAGCGTTTGCTGATGGATCTGCCCGCCGCCCACATTCAGCCCCTGTCAGTGCCGCCCTTTAGCACCCTGGCAACGGGATTTTGGATTGCGCAACTGGGGTTAAATCCTGGACCTGTCGATCGCCTGATCTACCACAACTGCGCCCCCCGCCAAGACGACCCCGAAGCCCGCCGCGACAACGAAGGGGAAGGCTTAACCTATGCCCTGCTCCCCAATGGTGTCAAGGTCATCGGAGTGAATGCGGGCTACACCCTATCATTCATCAAATATCATGCCAAGGTGTTGCGCACCGTTAATGTCTCCAGGGGAGGCTCCCAGTTTCGTTCCCGCGATGTCTTTCCACCCGCCGCTACGAAGCTGATGACGGAGCAAGCCGCAGACTCGCTGCTAGGGGAAGCCCTAGACCCCGCTCAAATTCCCGACGCGCCGCTCGATCGCATTGCCTGGATCGATGGCTACGGCAATATTAAAACCACCATCCCTTCCCACAGCATCGATCTAGAACCCCAAACTAAAATTGCCATTCGCATCGGGGGGGTGATCAGCGATGCCATTTACTCAGACGGCAGCTTTCGAGTTCCAGAAGGCACACTAGCCTTTGCCCCTGGCAGTTCCGGTTGGACAGATCCCGATGGCACCGCCGTCCGCTTGATCGAGCTGTTCCTTCGCGGCGGCAGCGCCTGGGAACGGTTTGGCAAACCCAAGGTCAATCAGCAAATTGTGCGCGTCGTCTAGCAAAGCAATCAACTCCCTCCTCCTTTCCCTTCCCGTTCCCCTAGAGCGGATCAAGTCTAATGCCTTGTGGAGTGTATATTTCAGCCATCAATAGGCACACCGCGTTAATCCGTATCTTTCGGGGGTATTACTTGCAAATGCTCTCCTGTTCTGGCACAACACTGACACTGATAGCGGTGTAACAATTTGCCTCCATCAAAGGTGACGGTTTCAATTACTTTGGTAGTCGTTTTAGCCATTGTTATTTCTTGACAAGTTGGACAGAATTTGAAATGACTGATTTTGGAGTAATAGGCATAGGGAACCAAAACATAGCCACGGACATGAACTGAGTGTCGTCTTGGCTGTACACAGCAGCGATCGCAGTACCATGCTTCAAAATCAACCGTTCTTAGTCTGGCTGCAACTTGTTCCTGACGGCTCAAGCAGTCTAGTGTGGAACGTTTATCTAATCGCTTTAAAGAGGCTCCACATAGCATGCAACGCAAAGGACGAATGGAGTGGCAACGCCGCAATCTTCTAACGCCGTTCAAAAGTTGAGTCATCCAATTCAAGAACACGTACACGAGAATAGGCAGGATGAAAATAACAAAGACAAAGGACAACAACAAAAATAACCGGATGTTGTTCAGCCATGAATAATAAAATCGAAGTACCGGATACCAAACAGATGACGTGAGAAGTAGCAGCACAAGTAGGGTCGCAAATCCACCGATGAAGAAACTGCGGTAGATCCATACATCATGCCTATCAGTCTTTCCACTAATCCTAATATTTTCTACCGGGGGAACATCCACTGGAATAAACGACAAACCAATTGCTGCGCCGAATGCTATCAGAGGAAGGCTGCTTAGTATTGGATTCATATAACGACTCCGATCGCGGTGTACAACGGTGGGTAAAGTGTTTCTTTACCAGCGCTCTCAGGGTGATTGATGCTACTTCGGCGATCGAGGGTGTTGTTTTGCACACCGTCGATGCCACTTCAAGTCTCTCAAACCTACTTAAAACCCCGCCGATTCTGTTTTGAGTCCTGCCAATTCCATTTTGAATCCCATTGATTCTGTTTTGAATGCCATTAATGGGATTCAAAATAGAATTCATCCCATGGAAAAGGCGATCGTTCCCTCTTGAAACCTAATTCACCACAAGTTTAATTGCTCCTCAACCCCCAGACCCCCGGCTTTTTTAGGAAAAGCCGAGGGTCTTTGTCTCAGCGTCCAATCTTCACTAATCGCTGATCCCATGCAACACGCTATGCTGTGAGCAATCCTCAACCCAACTCTCCCATGACTTCCCCAGTGCCGATCGCTCCTACCCTGGCTGATTTCCAGATATCATCGATGGCTTGCCTGCCATCTGTGGTTGGGAATCACAGATCAACTCGATTACCCAGTCTGCCAATTCCGTTTGGCTATCGCGAACCAATCTTCAGCGCGAAAAGATAACGGCTGCCTTTGCGATCGCCCTGCACATGCACCAACCCACCATCCCGGCTGGGGCAAACGGCGAACTGATTGGCAACTTGCAGCACATGATGGAGCACCCCCACGACGGCGACAACCACAATGCAGCAGCGTTTGCCTGGTGCTATAGCCGCATTGCCGATTTCATTCCCGACTTGGTTAGCCAGGGCTGCAACCCCCGTGTGATGCTAGATTATTCTGGCAATTTGCTGTGGGGATTGCGCCAAATGGGGCGGAGCGACGTCCTAGACAACCTCAAGCGGGTTACGAGCGACAGTGCCTACCAGCCCTATGTGGAGTGGTTGGGAACCCTGTGGAGCCATGCGGTCATTCCTTCAACGCCGATTCCCGATCTAAAATTACACATTCAGGCATGGCAACACCACTTCGCCGCCATCTTTGGCAGCGATGCCCTAGCACGGGTGAGGGGATTTTCACCGCCAGAGATGCATTTGCCCAACCACCCCGATACCCTCTACGAATTTGTCAAAGCACTCAAAGACTGTGGCTATCGCTGGGTGTTGGTGCAGGAACACACGGTGGAAAGGCTGACGGGAGAGCCATTGGCATTTAAGCACGTGCCGCATTGCCTGGTTGCCCGCAACTCCCGTGGGGAAACCCTTAGCATCACCGCTTTGATCAAAACCCAGGGGTCAGACACCAAATTGGTCGGACAGATGCAACCCTATTACGAAGCCAAGCACCTTGCCCAAAATTCAGTCGTCCCTCCCCTCCCCTATCCCCTCTCCGTCATGCCCCCCCTCGTTACCCAGATCAGCGATGGTGAAAACGGCGGCGTCATGATGAATGAATTTCCGGATGCCTTCAAGCGGGCGTGGTATGAAGTGCGCGAGGGTGGGACAACGGGAGTGGTGGGTGTGACTGGAACGGAATACTTAGAACTGATTGAAGCAGCCGGATGCGACCCCGACCACTTTCCTGCCTGCCAAGCCATTGGACAATCCCAGATTTGGAGCCGAGTGGATGGCGATCGCTGCACCCCGAAGCCGTAGACCGTGCCATCCAACAAGCCCGACAGGAACAGCCCAACTTCCACATGGACGGCGCCTCCTGGACGAGCCACCTCAGTTGGGTGCAGGGCTACGAAAACGTCCTGACGCCAATGAACCAGCTCAGCGCCCGCTTCCATCAAGTTATTGATCCACT
>JAAUSV010000116.1 GCA_012032525.1 Leptolyngbyaceae cyanobacterium SL_7_1 | reverse complement strand
ACACAACAACACGGACTTCACCTGTCCCTTAGGTACCTCCGTCTTGTCCCACGCCTGTTTACGTAAATAGCGCAATGTTGGGTTTTCACCCGTTACCACCCCATCGGGTTGGAGTCGTAACAGAGCGCGAGGTGCGATCGATCGCACTACAAACTCCCCTTGGGCATTCGTTGCACCGTAGATGTACCAGCCCGCCTGATTCATTGGGGAACGCTCCAACCCTCGCGTGGTCGAAGAGACATTGCCATTGCCATCCGGGACAACCTTGGGAAATCGTACAACTTCCTCCTGCCCATCAAACTCCTGACTCGCTGCATTAAAATGCACCACTCGAAACAGTTCCGCCTCCTCTGGCTCTAATGGTTCCACGATTCGCACCAAGGCATAATAGCGCCCCGTAATTTGCACAGGCTCGTGATCAATATAGAAATTCCAGGTTGACGCGGATTCAGGAGTTCCGATTTGCCAACTTTTTTCGACAACTGGATGACTCAGCGTTACGATCACATCATCCTTAGGTCTAGCTCCTGCCAATGATTCCAGTGGATCAACCCGCCTCCAATAATCCAATCGATCGGGGTGAACATAACCCTGTCGCTGATTAAACCGCGCCTCACTGCTGAAGTAGACATCCTTTGTTACCGCCTGCACCCGACGTTGCACCATCAAATCACGACTCCAGCGCAAATTTACCTGCTTCCCTACCAGATGCTGATAGTGGGCAGGAGCGTGATGCACCTCAAATAGCACTCCCTGCACGATCGAGCGTTGCCTGACAGAGGCAAAATCAGTCGCCCCATCCACGGCGCGATCGGGCGATAGAGCGTCGGATCTACGGTCTGATCCAACGGATAATACTCCGGTCGATTAAACGCCGCCATCTGATAGCGCTCATAATCACTCGGTTTGCGCCGTTTGGTCGATCGAGCAAAGGACGACGTTCCCTGAATCAACCCCGACACCAACTCCGTCGTCTGTTCTAAATGCGTCCGTCCATCTGGCAACCGCGCCTCCACCCCATAGGGACCTGTTGCACCGTTGTGACCCACCTTTCCCAGTGAGATTATGCTGATCTTTCCCCGGCGTCTGGCTCGATTCCAGTAGGACAAGGCAAACAACCGCCACCGGCGCGGAAACAACACCGGACCTTCCTTTTCGATCCAATCCTGCTTCCCCACCAGATGATAAAGATGGTTTAGCTCCAACACATTTTGGTTGCCGCTCATCACCCCCGATAGGGAAATCACCTCGATCGACGTTTTCAGCGCCCGCTTCAAGTAGGGAGCCGCCCCGATCGCCATCTGCGCCCCCCCGCTATACCCCACCAGAGTGATTGGGATGCGTCGATTTGCCGGATATCCATAGTTGAGCAAACTGTTATAGATCACCTGCGCCGTTCCCTGGTTGTAGATCGGACCATAGCGCTGATCGGCAGAAACGCTCACTGTTAGAACGTTGCGAATATTGATCGTTGCTCCCACCAGCGCCCCAAAGATGCCACCCGACGCTGTCATTTGAAAGCGATCGGCAAGCCGCCAGAAAAATGACAGCAACCGTTTTGGGTCAATGGCTGATTGACCACCGAGTAAGGGATTAATCCCTTAATTAAAACAATGTCGTCGGGGAGGCGATCGCCAATGCCTCCAAAAACCGCTCCACCTCTGGCAAATGCTCAAACTGCGCCTGTGAAATTCCATCCAAATAAACCACGTAGCGGGTAATGGTGGCTGCATCCGGCAACGGCTCAGCCAGCACCCCCACCTCAGCCTCCGTGTCTACCTCATCCCCATACCACCCTGCCCACCAGCCCAACGCCTCCAAGGGTGCTAGCAACGCCGCCACCAACAATGCAATCAGCCCAACTTTGGCGAGATCCAACAAAAATTGCCAGGTGATATCCAGTGCCCCATAGACTTCTACCAGAAACGCTTGCATTGACGGAAATACCACGATACTGGTGGTAGTCACGATCGCCATCACCGCCCACAAAATTGGCGAAAGCGGAAATGATTTTTCCTCAGACATGTGGCTACACCCCAGCTAGCGTTTAGACCTAATTTGTTGAATGCCGTTCTCCACAATTTCCTCTAGATCCTTGAGGTTCGTCACCAGCTTTACCCCCGCCACCGAGCTTGCCACCCGTTGCCCGATCGCCGCTACTGGTCGCCCAATGGTGTTCTGCAATGCCTGAAACACAATCCACCCCAACACTGCACACCAAAATGCATCCTCTAGACTGATCTCCAGCGCCACCCGTAGCCCCACCAAAAACGAAAGGAAGCTCCAAACTGACAGCACCACCGATGCTGGCATCCCCAGGTAGGGCAATGCCACTAAAAAACTCAGCAATAGCGGTGCATAGGACAACCCCAAGGTTCGCACCACATCAATTAATGATTCTGTTTGAGCAAACAAAATCACCGCCGCCAACCAGGTACTAAACGCCCAAAACAGATAACTAAACCCAAACAGAACGGCTGCAATCAGCAAACTCAACAGAAACCGAAACGGTTTCACCCGATTAATAAATAGGACAATTCCCTGACCAAAACTTTGAGACAACCCCGCTAATAAAGCCACGTAAATTGCCACCCCAATCCCCAACGGCAACTGCTCAATCTGCCCAAACGCCTCCGATCGAAGCATGATTGCTCCGCCCACCAAACTCCAAAATCGATCGAGCGCCGTTTCAGTCATTTTCCTAATCGCTAACTGCTGATCCCAATCGCTAATCGCTAATTGCTAATTACTGCTCGAACTATAGCAATCCATCATACGCTAGTAAAAGCACGTACTTGGAGGCGATCGCGTGAATCCAAAACAGGGTCAACTCATCATTATTGGCGGCGCAGAAGACAAAGAAGGAGACAGCAAAATCCTGCGAGAATTTGTCCGGCGATCGGGCGGACAAAATGCTCGACTCGTCGTCATGACCGCCGCCACCGAACTTCCCGATGAAGTCGGCAAAGATTACATTCAAGTCTTTGAACGACTGGGAGCCGCCGACGTTCGCATAGTTGACACCCGTCACCCCGAAGATGCCGACAATCCCGCCTATTTAGAAACCATCCGTGCCGCCACTGGCGTCTTCTTTACCGGGGGCGACCAAGCCCGCATCACTGCCTCCTTGCGCGAAACACCCATTGATACCCTGCTACACCAACAGCTTGCTGATGGCTTAGTCATCGGTGGCACCAGTGCCGGAGCCGCCATGATGCCCGATGTCATGATTGTAGAAGGGGAGTCAGCAACCAACCCCCGTCCTGAGGTGGTAGAAATGGCTCCCGGCATGGGGTTTTTACCTGGCATTGTCATCGATCAACACTTCGCCCAACGGGGTCGTCTCGGTCGCCTGCTGGCTGCTGTCGCTCAACAACCTGTTGTACTGGGCTTTGGCATTGACGAAAATACGGCGATCGCCATCCACAATAACGAACTTGAAGTGATTGGTGAGGGCGCAATTACCATCATTGACGTGGCTCAAATCACCCATAGCAACATCGACAATATTCTCAAAGACGAAGACCTCGCCATCTGCGGCGTCAAACTCCACATTCTGCCCCACGGGTATCGGTTTGACTTGAAACGGCGATCGCCGATCGTTGCTTAATTTTCTCCTAAATTAAGCAGTGTTCAACTGCGACTCGCAAACATCCTAGCTTCTATTACTGCCAAACAACATCTCCAGGAAAACATCAGCATTATTTGCCCAGCGAGTTCGTCTTCTAAATTACACCGCTCTCTATCTAGTCAAAGGATAATAAATAAACATTAGTCCATCGCTATTAGCCCATTGCTCATTGCCAATTGCTAACTGCTAATAGCTAATTACCCATGCACCCATCCCTCCGTCGTCTTCTCATCGGGACGGTCTTCTTCGTCACTACCTTAGTTGTGGCAGTTGCCGGATACACGCTAGCGGGATGGACACTGCTCGAAGCCATCTACATGGTGGTAATCACAATTTTTGGGGTAGGCTACGGCGAAGTCAGACCGATCGAATCCCCTACCCTACGGGTGTTTACAATTCTGGTGATCATCGCAGGCACCTCTTCTGCCGTTTATATGGTTGGTGGATTTGTGCAAATGATCACCGAAGGCGAAATCAATCGAGCCCTAGGTGCAAGACGCATGATGAAAGAAGTTGAATCTTTGAGAAACCACGTGATTATTTGTGGTTACGGTCGGATCGGGCAAATTTTGGCACGAAAGATGGCAGAAGCTAGGCAACCCTTTGTAATTGTTGACAGTAGCCACGATCGCCTAGAACAGGCAGAAGCAAAGGGATATTTAGTCTTGCACGGCAACGCCAATGACGAATCCATATTACAAACCGCTGGTATCGATCGCGCCCGCTTCCTTGCCACCGCCCTCCCCGATGACGCCTCCAATGTCTTCATCACCCTCACAGCCCGCAGCCTCAATCCCGATCTGATCATCCTGGCGCGGGGAGAATATCCTACCACCGAGAAAAAACTTCGCCAAGCGGGTGCTGATCATGTTGTCCTTCCCGCCACCATCGGCGCGTTGCGAATGGCACACATGATTACCCATCCCGCCGCCCTAGACTTTCTTGATCAGAATGATGGCGGCGCTAACTTGAACGAAGTCCTGGCTAAACTAGACGTACAGATCGATGAACTTGCCATTCTACCCGACTCCCACCTCGTAGGTGGCACCGTTGGAGATGTGGAAGTTCGCGGCAAGGGCACATTTATTGTCATCGCCCTCCGTCAAGCCAGTGGTGACACGATGATCCACCCCACCCATGCCACTCCGCTCGAAGCAGGCGATACGATCATCGTCATGGGACACCGAGGCGACATTCCCAAATTTGCTCAGCACTACTCCCTCAAGCGACAAATGCAATATCGGGGGGCGAGGCATTAGGGAAGAGGGGAAAGTTGGTTCTTACTCCATTGCCTGTAGCTCTTGAATCACTGTGCGATATCCCGTGGCATCACTCGTTTCTCGATATAGGTCTGCCGCCATGCGCAGGTCTTGAATTGCCCCTGCCCGATCGCCCAACTGCGCCCGCAACGTCCCCCGATTGTGGTGAGCCCTAGCACTTTGGGGGCAAGTCGAATCGCTTGGGTGTAATCTTCTAGGGCGCCGCGTTGGTCGCCCTGCTCAGCTAAAATCTCTCCACGATTGGTCAGCGCCTCTGCATCATCGGGGTTCAAATACAACGCTTGGGTGTAGTCTTCTCCGGCTCCCAAACTGTCTCCCAGCGCCAACCGAGCACTAGCGCGTGCCGTATATGCCTCAGCATAGTTGGGTTGAATCGATAACGCTTGGGTATAATCGACGATCGCCCCCCGTCCATCCCCCAACTCCAAGCGAATATCGCCGCGTCGCTTATAGATCTCCGCTGAGTTGGGGTCAAGGACAATGGCTTCATCCAAATCGCTGATTGCCCCCGCTCGATCGCCCAATGCCAACCGAGTGATACCCCGACTAAAATAAGCCTGGGCATAATCCGGCTGCAACTCAATGGCTCGATCGAAATCCGGCAAGGCACTCCGGGGGACTACCCATCGACAACACCATGAAGCCTCGATTGTAGTAGCCGCCGCAGAGGTATCATTCTGCTCGATCGCCTCATTCAAATCGGCACTAGCCGCCGCCATGTTGCCCATCGTGTAGTAACTGGCACCTCGATTCAAATAGGCTTCGGCATAACCAGAATTCAACTCGATCGCCCGATCAAAATCAGCAATTGCCCCCTCTTGATCCGCCATTGCCGCACGAGCCGTTCCCCGGTGCAGATAGGCAGTAGCATTCTCCGGTTCCAACTCGATCGCCCGGTCAAATTTTGCATGGCACTGGCGCGATCGCCCAACTCAGTTTGCACGATTCCTCGGTACAAATAGGCTGAGCCATACTCTGGGTCAAGGGTGACTGCCCGATTAAAATCTGCCAATGCTTGCTGCAACTGCTCAGTGTTGTAATAAACAATGCCACGATAAAATAGGCAACGGTTGCATTAGGGTCGAGTTGAATCGCTTGATTCAAATCCGCCAATCCTTCGTCCTCGTTACCCAACGTCGTGTGAGCTACCCCTCGATAAGTATAGGCAGGCGCGTAGGTTGGGTCAGCCGTAATTGCATTGGTCAATTCCTCGATCGCCTCAGGGTAATCCCCATCCTCAATCTCCTCCACGCCGTCCTGATAAAACTGTTGTGCTTCTGCAACCTGTGCTTCGGTGGGAGATTGAGCCAACACTGCCATCGGCACCGACATTAAAACAACACTCCACACAGCAACTTGGTAAACCATTTTCATTGCGTCACACCCAGACCCTATTCAACGAAAAACCGAAAAACATTACCAGGATGCCCACAATTCACTAAAAAATTACACTAGCTCAATGGGATGATTGCACCTAAGCACTCATTGCTAACTTTTCCCTAGGGCAACGAAATGGGCGTCATACTCCAATCAGGGCGCAAATGCTGAGCTTGGCGGAGATAGGGGTGGTAAATTTCTCGCGACGATACGGGCGTATTTACATGAATTAGACAGCGGATACAGCGCTCCAAACTGCCCTCCACATGCATTTGCTGCACATCCAGGAGAGGTACCTGTTGCCAGTTAAGCCGCTCGCGGGCGATCGACGCTGGAAAGACGGCATCTAAGTCTCGCGTTGCAGAAAACGTTGCACTGATAATGTCATTGGGATCAAGCCCGTTGCGGCTTTCCAACGCATCTAACAGTTCAGTTACCGCCGCTCGAATTGCCTCCACTGTGTTATCTGAAGCCGTTGTCGCTCCTCGAATTGCTCGCACGCGCCACTCCACACCAGTACCCTCCATTAATTAGCCCTATTTAACTCAATAATGCTGAGCCACAACCTACTGTCTCATTGTTCCAAGGAAACTCACAAGTTTGTTCGATCGTTTGCTCAATTCTAGGGGAGTTCCACCTGACAGGCGAGCTTGGGAATGGAGATGACCATTTAACACCACCGATCGCCTATCACGTGTCACTGCCAATTCTGATATCAAGGTCGATAAAGCCATAGCGGTAGACCGCTGGTTGTCAGTTCAAATTCTAACCAATCCAGTCCCGCAGACAGCCCTGGTTGCAGTACAGCGGGAATTCCCAACTCTGATGCCAGTGAATCCTGTCCGGGTAATAGACGGTTCCAGAGATTCTTGCGCTCGTCAAACGAAAAGCAGTCCGTCTTCTCTGGGTCCAGTCCTACAAGTTCCGCTGCCCAGCGACGCGCATCCTCCTCCGTTCCCAGTCGATCGACCACTCCCAGTGCCAACGCCTGTTGCCCAGTAAAAATTCGACCGTCAGCAAATTCCCGCACCGCTTCCACGGCTAAATTGCGACCCTCTGCGACTGTTTGGACAAACTGTTGATAACTGGTATCAATCAGTTCTTGCAAAATATGGAATTCTGGCTCCGTCAACTGGCGATCGAACGCCAAGATATCCTTGTAGGGACCCGACTTAATCACCTTGAACGAAACCCCCACCTTATCGAGCAATCGCTCTAAGTTATTGCCCCGTAAAATTACACCAATACTGCCTGTAATCGTGCCAGGGTTGGCAACAATGTGGTGTGCCCCCATCCCCACATACACTCCGCCCGACGCCGAAATATTGCCAAAACTTGCGACAATCTTGATCTTGTCGCGCAATTTCTTTAAAGCACTATAAATTTCTTGGGAGTCGCCCACTGTGCCGCCAGGGCTATCAATCCGCAGCAAGAGTGCCGGGAATTTCCGCTCCTCAATCGTCTTTAACGCCTCCAACACTCGCTTGCGTGTAGGAGCGGCAATCACTCCATTTAATTCAATTCGAGCAATCTGTTTCCGAAACGGCTTTCTAAACGGCCAATCATGATCCAATAATGCAATAACGACCAAACTCTCTAAGCTACCCAAGCTAAGCTACCCAAGTAACTCCCCAGGTTGAATTCTAGTGTGACTCATCATTAGGCACTTTGGGATCAACCAATTTCTCAGAAAACAATTAATAAAACTACACGAAACTATATAATCCAGGTAAAATTAACAAAACTTTATAGGGCGCTCCATGCATCGCAAGCTGGCTGAATCAAAGCTTTCATTTACTCCATTCCTGTTAGTTGCCCCCTTCTTCCTTTGGGGGACGGCAATGGTCGCGATGAAAGGCGTTATTCCCCACACCACCCCCCTTTTCATGGCAGCCGTGCGCATCATCCCCGCTGGCATGTTAATCGTAGTTGCCGCCGCTGCCATGGGCAGACCGCAACCAAAGGGTTGGCTGGCATGGCTGTGGATTGTCCTCTTTGGGTTGGTGGATGGAGCACTATTTCAAGGATTTCTGGCAGAAGGGCTATCGAGAACCGGGGCAGGGTTAGGATCGGTCATGATCGACTCCCAACCCCTCGCTGTAGCTGTGATGGCACGCTTTTTGTTTGACGAACAGGTGGGGCTATGGGGGTGGCTGGGCTTGGGCATCGGCATTCTGGGTATTAGCCTAATTGGTTTACCAGACCACTGGATCTTGGGGTTACTGCATGGCGATCTATCAGCCCTCAGTACCCAAACTGCGCTTCACTTGGTTCAAAAATTACTCCAAAGCGGCGAGTGGTTAATGTTGCTAGCAGCGTTGTCGATGGCGATCGGCACGGTCATGGTCCGATACGTCTGTCGGTATGCTGACCCTGTTGCTGCCACTGGTTGGCATATGGTGCTAGGCGGGATTCCCCTAGTCTTTCTCTCCGGTTTCACCGAATCGACCCAGTGGAGCCAACTGGGTGGAACGGATTGGATGGCAATGGCGTATTCCACCCTCTTTGGTAGTGCGATCGCCTACGGACTATTTTTCTACTTTGCCTCTAGTGGTAGTCTTACTAGCCTCAGCTCCCTCACCTTCCTCACGCCCATTTTTGCCTTGTTGTTTGGTAATCTTTTGTTGGCAGAAGTGTTAACTCCTGTCCAATGGACGGGCGTCATCCTCACCCTAGTAAGCATCTACCTCATTAATCAGCGCGACAAGTTACTCCAATTGTTCAAGCCCCAAGCTTTCACACCAGCCCTATCCCCCGCATTGGAGGATGGCAGTGATGGACAATCGCCAACCAGCAGTCCTCACTGACGATGCCCACACCAAGAACAATGAACTGAACTACAGTTTTATTAATGCCATTGCTTACTTGTTTAGCAAGATCGGGCACTCTTATTAGCAGATTGTCCTAGGTTCTGCCATCTCTAGATCCCTATGCTTCATCGGCTAACGCTGGCTATTGATGATTTTTGTTGCAATGACGTTAACCCTGTAACAGTTGCAGCGATCGATAGCTCTGCAACAACTCCCACGGCGCTTACCCACAGCATTCTATCTGTTGCTGCCCCTGCTCCCGCCGAAACCTCTCCTTCCTCTTCCTACCGGGAAACCTATGGCATGCTCAGTGTGGTGGTGCTCCTAGGGGTGGCTAGTTTGGTCGTTTATCAGTCCAAGCTGGTTCGATTCATAAAAAAACCACGATTAATGCAATCGCCAGGGCAACCATCCGCAGACCCTACCTCTTCAGCATTGATTGAGGTGGAGCCAGCCGCCGAGGGTAGAGAGACTGCACCTCAGCCGCTCCCCGATTACTCAACGCTGCAAACAATGCTGCCTGCTAAAGAAGCCCTTCACCCTACTGAGGAACTGGTCCAACCCTCCTCCGAGTTGACTCGCTTAGCGAAAGTTAACATTTGCGACGAACTCATTAAAGAACTCCACAGCTTAGATGCGAATCAACGGCAGAAGGCAATTTGGGAATTGGGACAACGCGGTGACTCACGCGCCGTTCAACCCCTACTCGATCTACTGATCGATACTAACTCCCAACAACGCAGCTTAATTTTGGCAGCAATCTCAGAGATTGGAGTGCGTACGCTCAAACCAATGAATCAAGCATTGCTCCTATCCCTTCAAGATGAAAGTCCAGATGTTCGCAAAAATGCGATTCGAGATGCAACTCGTCTTTACGATCTGATGACTCACCTCAGTCAATTACTCCACCACGCCACTAACGACTCCGATCAAGAGGTACAAGAGACAGCCGTTTGGGCAATGCACCAGCTCGATCGCATCCGAATCGCGCCTACAACAGAATTGACATCTCAGCTATCAAGCTATACAACTCAACAAGACGCAGAGTCTCTGATACAAGACGCCCCAGAGTCTTACTCTTAGAGTTAGTAAAGTACCATAGCAGCTCTAAATGATTTGTGAGATGAGTTATGAGCGGTGGGGCGGGCGCAGCCCGTCCCACCGCTCACAACTCAATTGGGATTGCTATATGTATCCCTAGTCACCTTGCAAAAATTGATTACCTTCCCCGCTTCTGCAAAGCAGCCAAGAGTTGCCGCTTCACCTGAACTGCCCACTCATCAAAGTCAAATTCCGCTGTAATCGGATTTACCACTTCTCTAGAAGTGGGGTGGTAAGTGCGCTGTCCAGTTTTATTATCCATAGCAACAATATCAATTCAAAACAGAGCATTTAAACAGGTGCTGTTAAAACCTGTCTCTGGAGCAATTAAAACCAGAGAGCACAAGCCTACCTAGCAACTTGCTTTTTCCAGAACAGTTACTTGCTCATTTTATAGGAATCAAACTATGGAAGGTATACCTAAATGCAGATTTTGCATGAAATCCATGCAATTTTTGCGCTACTACTCCTGGAGGTTGTCCAAGGAGTCTAAAGCCCATCTAAAGGGCGATCGCCCTTTAGATTACTGAATCAGTCAACTGCTGCTGTAACTCCGCCAACCGCGCCAACACTTTCGTGCTGTGAAGGGTAGGATTGACCCCCAAAAAACGCTCTCGCAAAATTCCCTGCGGATCAATCAAATAGGTATGGCGCAACGATCGACCACTCAGCCAAGATCCATAGGCTTTGCTGACTGCTCCATCCACATCCGCCAACAAGGGAAACTTTAATCCCTCCGAGTCACAGAACTCCGTGTGGGAATCAACATCGTCCACGCTGACTCCTACAACTTCAACGTTCCTCTGCTTGTACTTAGGCAAGTCCTGCTGAAACCGCCGCGCCTCTAATGTACAACCTGACGTAAAATCCTTTGGATAAAAGTAAAGCACCACCCAATGCCCCTGATAGCCCTCCAGGGAAATTTGACCATCTCCTTGATTGCTCGGCAGGCTAAAGGCTGGAGCTGGCTGATTCAGTGCAGGTTGAGCACCACCCAACGCCATCGCCCCCATCGGCTGAGCGAACCCTAGTACTAATCCTAATCCCACCATTACAGCCAAGTGGCAGAGGAATTGCCTGATCTGAGTCATGGTTTTAGACTGAACGTAAAAAAGATTGAAGTTAATACAACTTTACAGGAAGTTGTCACAATCTCGATTGTTGCCCGCTACGATAATCGCTAACTCCTTCATTTGCCAAGGCAAATCTGCCAATCTCAATCGCCTGAGTTTAGTGAGCGATCGCCTACTCCTTAGGGTACTACTGTCCGCTATTGTTAGAGTGCAAAACTGTGATTTCAGTCAGGTAACACCCGTTTGAAAGAGATTTTTAGAAGCTCTGGATTAGAACAATGGAGTCGGCGACTCTTAGCGGCTGCCCTACTAGGGGGGCAAGTCTTGATTCACCTGTTGAAAGGTAAAATCAACCGTCGGAACGTCATTGAACAGATGGCAGTGGTTGGTCCCGGATCACTACTGATTGCCATGTTGACAGCAGCGACGGTGGGCATGGTGTTCACTATTCAAGTCGCACGAGAATTTATTAACTTGGGGGCAGGAACGGCGGTGGGAGGTGTATTGGCGCTGGCACTAGCACGGGAGTTAGCCCCCGTTTTAACAGCCGTCATTGTAGCTGGACGAGTTGGATCAGCCTTTGCAGCCGAGTTGGGTACGATGCAGGTGACTGAGCAAATTGACGCCCTCTATATGTTGCGCACAGATCCAATTGACTACCTGGTGATTCCACGGGTAATCGCCTGTTCTTTGATGTTACCCATCTTGACAATTATTTCATTTTTAACAGGGATGACAGGGGGACTATTGGTTGCCAGTGGTCTCTACGACATCTCTCAACGGGTATTTCTCGACTCCGCTCGCAATTTCCTGGGGTACTGGGATATTATTAGCCCGCTAGTCAAAGCATTTATCTTTGGAGCTTTAATCGCTGTAATTGGGTGTAGCTGGGGTATAACCACCACCGGAGGCGCAAAAGGGGTTGGTCAATCCACCACCACCGCCGTAGTCACCTCCCTGCTAGCGATTTTTATCACAAACTTTTTCCTCTCATGGGTGATGTTTCAGGGATTGGGCAAAGCCGTATTGGGAGGATTTTAACGTGGGAGGAGTTTGATAAGGGGTCTCTTCCGGTTCTGTTCGTGGTTTCCCTTAGAATAAAGGCATGCCTGTCCAAGCTTGAGCCAAGGATTGCTATTGTGACGACTTCTCCAACTCCCGCCTCCGCATCAGACTCAGTTGAGCTTAACCCCAGCTTTAGCTTACCGATCGCTCTAGTGGGGCTTGCGCTCCCCCTATTTTTGCTACAGCCGATCGCCAGTGGGGCGATCGCCCTATTTGGCTTATTTTTACTATTTCAGGCATTGACCCTGCGGCTACGATTTACCGAAGCTGCCCTCGATATCTACCGAGGCGAAACCCTGATTCGTCGCTTTCCCTACCAAGATTGGCAGCACTGGGAAATTTTTTGGCATCCACTTCCGATTTTGTTCTACTTCAAGGAAGTTAAAAGTATTCATTTTTGCCGATTTTGTTTGATCCCAATCAGCTCAGAGTTGTCCTAGAGCAACGGATTACGCAGAAT
>JAAUSV010000115.1 GCA_012032525.1 Leptolyngbyaceae cyanobacterium SL_7_1 | reverse complement strand
CCCCAAGGAGAGATCCAGCCGCCCGATGCAGAGTCAGCCCGCTTTTCATTGGAGGAACAGCAACGCAAAGCCGCTCTGAGGGAACGCCGCGCTGCTCTAGAGGTCGACCCTGGCTTCCTCACCCAAATCACCAACGACACGTTCTACCAGCGCTATCCAGCGTATCAGGGCAATCCCTTACCACCGCTCCGCAAGATGCCGAGGGACGCGCCCGTTGGGATGCGATCGCCGAGGAATGGCTCACCCTGACTGAAACCCTGAGCACCGAGGCTCGTCGTCGTCTGGGACGCTATGGCGATGCCGATGCCGCCACTCGCAAGCAGGCGGCGAACCAACTCTATGTGGGCAGCCGGGCGCTGAATGACTTGACCGATGCCCAGTTCTACCAACTATTTCCCCAGCAGGAAGGGGAGTTTATCAACCAACCGATCGGGCAGATATGGCAGGCGATCGCACCGACATCGTTGCCGATTTGCAGGCGGGGCGTCGCCTTGAGCCGATACGATTTGCATCGGGTTCCTTTAGTCAGCAAACCGAAGGCTCCCTCGCCGCCGGAGAAGGCATGGTCTACATTGCCTCCTTGCGGCAGGGACAATTGATGCGGCTCAACCTGCAAGCGGATGCCACCGCTGTCCCCCTATCCATTTATCCCCCTCGCCCGACGGCACAAGTTCCCGCCCTATTAGAAGATTCCTCTGAGCGAGTGTGGTCTGGGGAGCTGGATCAATCGGGATACTATGAGGTAGTCATCGTCAATCGGGGCGCCGCATCGATCGGCTATCGTCTGACTCTGGCGATCGACAATGTCACCACCACTCCAAGCGATGCCGCTCCAGAAGCCCCGGAGTCAAAGGATTAACCGTTCGTGCCCGTCCCCACAAATCGATCGATCGCCAACTGGTCGAGCATAGGGCTGGGCTGACCAGCGGCTTGCCGGGCAACATGACGCGCTAGCGGCGGCAGAATGGCAAACGGATTGCTAAAGCCTGAAAACACGTGAATGCCTTGGGTATGGGGGATCGCACCAATCACTGGCAGGCGATCGCCACTAAATCCAACCAAACAACTGTGCCATGTTCCTGGCAACGGTTCTAGGGCGGGCAGATAACGGGCAATGGCATGACGCATCTGGGCTGCGCTGGTTTCCCGCTCTCCCGTTGCCGTGGGCGTGGTCAAGGTTCGGCTAATTTGCCCAATCCGCAACCGTCCATCCACCAATTGCACCGCTCCCACATCCAAAATAGGCACGGTGACTGCTCGATCGGGCTGATCCCAAATAGGAACCTTGTCTGGCTGGGCGGCGTCCGCTTCCATTTGAAACCGCTTCAGCTCGGCGGGCATAACGATGCTGTGTAGTTTGACCTCAACGGACGGAGTTTCAATCAGCTCTGCCTGGGTGAAATATAGGGGAATCGTCAGCCCACTCGATCGCAACAGGGCACGACTCATTCCCCCGGCACACACCACCACATTCGCCCCCGTGAACAGCGTCCCAGAGGCAATTACCCCCTCGACTCGGCTTCCCTGCCAACAAAAATCAGTCACTTTAGCCCACTCGATCGCCCCCCCCAACCGCAGAAACGCTTGCGTATAGGCATGGATGGTTTGCTCTGGATCCACATGCCCATGCTTGCAGTGCAAGGCGGCGGCGATCGCGGGTTTTGCCAATAACGGTTCCATCTCGGCGGCTGTTTCGGCTGAAATCAGGGTGGGGGGATGGAGACAGGCATTGTAGGACTCTGCAATGGTTTGGGGATCGCGATCGGGGTCGATCGTCAAGATCAAATCCAACTCTCGAAAATGGGTAGGCTCTCCCAGTTCCTCCGTCAGGGTGCGATGCAGGTCAATCCCTTCCTGCCCTAATTGCTGGAGCAATGGGGTTGTCCCCGACCAAAAGGAAATGCCGCCATAGCTAAATCGGGTGGCATTGTCGGGGGTTTGATTTTGTTCGACCAAAAGCACGGCAAATCCCACCTTTGCCAACTCATAACTCAATGCTGCTCCGCCCAATCCCCCACCAATCACAATCCAATCGTAACTCTGCATTACTCCTCACCCTGTTCGATCACGATCGCGTCTACTTCAATCTCCACCAACATCTCCGGCACTGCCAGCCCACTCACCTCCACCAATGTGTTTGCAGGACGAATCGCCTGGAAGACCGCATGGTGGGCTTTGATTACCTGCTCGATCGCCCCCCGATCGGTGACATACACCCGTGTCCGCACCACATCCGCCAGGGTCGCCCCCACCGCTTGCAACGCCCCATCAATTTTCTGGTAGATGTAGATCGCCTGTCCATAGGGGTCGCCAGGATGTTGAATCTGTCCCGCACTGTCAGAGGCAGTCGTCCCCGACACAAACACAGATTGACCGACTCGCACCGCTCTGGAGTATCCAGCCAGTGTTTCCCAAGGAGTGCCCGAAGAAAAATTTTGTCGTTTCATAGATGGCTGTTAGCGATTAGCAATGAATTCAACACTCAAAATCCTCACGCTTCATTCCTGCGATAGACCATCGTGGCAGCCGCTTGATCAGTGCAAACTACCAGCACTTCACTGATATTCACATGCGGGGGACGGGTGGCACAAAAGACAACAATCTCGGCAATATCTTCGGGGGTGAGCGGGGTGGTGCCAGCATAGACTTTCTCTGCTCGTGGAGTATCTCCCCGAAAGCGCACCTGACTAAACTCAGTCTCCACCAACCCCGGATCAACACAACTGACCCGGATCGCCGTACCGAATACGTCCATTTTGATGCCTCTAGAGAGGGAACGCACCGCCGCTTTGGTGGCACAGTACACATTGCCACGGGCATAGGCTTCGTGTCCAGCGATCGAACCAATATTGATCACATGACCCCGATCGCGCTCCACCATCCCCGGCAAAAGGGCGCGAGTCACGTAGAGCAATCCCTTCAAGTTGGTGTCGATCATCTCCTCCCAATCCTCAATCTCGCCCGTCTGGAGCGGATCGAGTCCCCGACTCAAGCCAGCATTGTTGACCAGGATATCGACGCTCGACCATTCCTCTGGCAGTGCCCGGATTGTAGACTCTACCTGGGCGCGATCGCTGACATCGAGTTGTAGCACGTGGCTATCGATCGCTGTGAGGTGGTTAAGCTCTGTGACAAGACTTTGCAGTCGATCGAGACGGCGAGCCGCTAGAATTAATCTTGCACCAGTTTGGGCAAAGGCTCTGGCACACGCTGCGCCAATCCCACTGCTAGCTCCAGTGATCAGTACAGTTTGATTTTGAATGGAACCCATATCGAGTCGATCGGTTTAGTTCACGTTAGTGTTTAGCTTACGGCATTCATCTCAAACTCTTCACAAACTTGCATAGATTGGCTAAATGGTGTGGAATAGACAGTTGTGGCACCAGCAGTTGTTGTGTGTAGCACAATCATCCCAAGATTCAGTCAAGTCTGATGTATAAGCTTGGGGGCGTGGCGGAATGGTAGACGCTGCGGACTTAAAATCCGTTGACCTTTAAAAAGTCGTGAGGGTTCAAGTCCCTCTGCCCCCATTAAAATTGACTCCAAATGCCTCACTTCGTCTTCCTAATTAGTTAGCGGAAGGTGAGCCAATCGATCGGCTAACAATTTCTTTTGCTGGTTTCTCAGTTTCTGCTTTGCGCTCACTGTAGCGATCGGTTAAATACTCCACCTGCTCTCGTAATAGCAGGGTGAATTTGTAGAGTTCTTCCATAACGTCAATGACGCGATCGCGGTACGGCGAATCTTTCATCGTGCCGTCTTCATTGAACTCCTGGTAAGCTTTGGCAACTGAAGATTGGTTAGGAATAGTGAACATTCGCATCCATCGTCCTAGCAGGCGCATGGTGTTGACCGCATTGAAGGACTGGGAGCCACCGCTGACTTGCATGACGGCTAAGGTTTTACCCTGGGTTGGTCTGACGGCTCCGATGCTGAGGGGAATCCAGTCAAGCTGGTTTTCAAGATGCCCGTAATTTGACCGTGCATCTCTGGGCTAGACCACACCTGCCCCTCCGACCACTGGCTGAGGTCTCGCAGTTCTTGGACTTTGGGGTGGGTTTCGGGGACGCTTCCATAGATTGGCAGGTCTCGCGGGTCAAAGAATTTTACCTCTGCGCCAAAGTCTTGAATGATCCGAGCCGCTTCCTCGGCTAGCAAGCGGCTGTAGGAGCGCTCTCGGACTGAACCATATAGGAATAGGATTCGGGGTGGATGAGCAAAACTCATAGGACAGTAAAGCTAAAGTTGTTTAGGATCGCAAATTAATTAATCTGGAATATTTTTTGAGAGAAGCGCGGCGGAGCCGCGCTTCTCTCAAAAATATTCGGTTTTATTTAATCCATGATCCTTACTACTTTTTGACTACTTACCGATGGTGATTGCAGATGGCGCTGCAAGGAGGTAGGGTGATTTTAACTCAGATGAGATTGAGCTTCGTCTAAATCACTTTATTTTGTTCCTTCCGCTTAACTGGCATCCATGACTTCTTCTAACCTGCTGATTCGTCACGCTCAAATCCTGCTGCCGTCTGGGGAATTGCTCCTTGGGGATGTGCAAATTCAAGGGAAAACGATCGCGGCGGTCGCCCCCCAATCTACCAATAGACGACTCGGCGAGGGCGATTGATGCCACCGGATTGACCCTCCTCCCAGGGGTGATCGATCCGCAAGTTCATTTCCGTGAACCGGGGTTGGAACACAAAGAAGATCTGTTCACCGCCAGTTGTGCCTGCGCCAAAGGGGGCGTCACCTCCTTCCTGGAAATGCCCAATACCCGTCCCCTGACCACCACCCAAGCTGCCTTAGATGACAAATTGCAACGCGCTGCTGCCAAGTGCTTGGTCAACTACGGCTTTTTCATTGGGGCAACTCCAGAAAATTTACCCGACCTGCGATCGGCTCATCCTACCCCCGGCATTAAAATCTTTATGGGATCTGCCCATGGGGCGCTACTGGTAGACAACGCCACGGCATTAGAACCTATTTTTACCGCGATCTCAGTGCCAACCCCCCGGCTGAGAATCGGTTGATTGCTGTCCACGCCGAAGACCAAGCCCGGATTGTGCAACGGCGATCGCAGTTTAAAGGCATCACCGACCCTGCCATCCATTCTCAAATTCAAGACAACCAAGCAGCATTGATGGCAACGGAACTGGCATTGCAGCTCTCAAAAAAATATCAACGCCGCCTTCATATCCTGCATCTTTCCACAGCCGAAGAAGCCGAATTGCTTCGTCGTGACAAGCCTGCTTGGGTGACTGCTGAGGTGACACCCCAGCACTTGCTACTCAACACCAGTGCCTACGAAACGATTGGGACATTGGCGCAAATGAATCCTCCCCTGCGATCGCCCCACGACAACCAAGTCCTCTGGCAGGCATTGCTAGACGGCGTTATCGACTTCATCGCCACCGACCACGCCCCCCACACCCTGGAGGAAAAAGCCAAGGGCTACCCAAACACCCCATCGGGAATGCCGGGGGTCGAAACATCACTTCCACTCATGTTGACCCAGGCGATGCAAGGACGCTGTTCGATCGCCCAAGTGGCTGAGTGGATGTCATCCGCCGTAGCCAAAGCCTACGGCATTTCCCACAAAGGCGCGATCGCACCTGGCTACGACGCTGATCTCGTCCTGGTTGACCTCACCACCTATCGCCCACTGCAACGGCAGGATCTGTTAACTAAATGTGGTTGGAGTCCGTTTGAGGGGTGGAATTTGACGGGCTATCCGGTGATTACCATCGTTGGCGGGCACATGGTTTATGACCACGGCGTGTTAGATACAAGCGTTCGCGGCGAGGCACTAAGCTTCACGCCAGCGCTCTGACTCCCAAGCGACTCTTCTTTGAAGCTGAGGCTCTTCCATCCGCCAGCCCAGTTGCTCTAACCGCTCTTGTGTACCAGACACCACAATATTGGCAAACGGACAGGAAATTACCACGCTGCCTGCCTCACTCTGCTGAACAATGCAATCTGTCAAAAGTTGCTCCGGGCGATCGCACACAACCCGTTGTCCTACAGTCCAATTCATGGCAAGAAATTCCAAAGCTCTATTTTAAGCATAGGGAGTCAGTCCGTCATCTACTTCCCGCATTCATCTCAACCAACGAGATTAGGGGTGGTGTGGGTGGATTCACCCGGTCGGGTTAAGCCACGGGTGAATGGGGAGGGTGAGCATCGTTGAATCGCTGAATCTGCCATAGCGCCGTATTTAAACGGGTTTGGTCGGTGTAGTGCCACCGATCGCGATCGAGCCAAAATTCAAACAGGGCGGTAGGGGGAATGGAGATAGCCCAGGTGCGATCGCTGCCCAGGAGCGTGGCAATCAACTGTTGCAAGATCCAGTGGTGGGTGATGATCCACACTCGATCGCCGTTGGCATGGCGATCGAGCAGGGATTGAATAACGTTGTGAGCACGGTCTCGCCCCGCTTGCAGCGTCTCTGCACCAGGAATGGGTATCCAGTCGAGTGACGTCTCTAGTTGATCACACAGATCGGGGTAGGCTGCCTGTGCCTCTGCCCACGTCAGCCCTTGGAAGACTCCGGTTTGAAACTCTCGCAGATTGTCTACCAATTCAAGGGCGATCGAGGGGGCACCGTCTACCCCCTCGAAGGACAAAAATGGGTGAAGCAGGATCTCGGTGGTTTGCTGAGCGCGTTTGAGGGGGCTGCTATAGACGTGGGTCGGTCGCCACTGCTCGGCGGCTAGCCGCGATGCCAGGGTCTTTGCCTGGTGTTTGCCGCGCTCCGATAACTCAAACTCTGCCCACCCCTGCATTCGCTGTTGCTGATTGCCGATCGACTCGGCATGGCGAATGAATAGCAATTTTAAGTAGTCCACAACCCAACTATTTGGTTGATTTGAAGGGACTACGCTTTTGGCGTTTTGCCAACTGCCGCTCTTTTTCCTTCTCCCGCTCGTATTCAATTTCCTTCAGCTTTTTGGTAATTCGGCTAAAGTAATCCTGCATATAGCCTTCTAGAGTAGTCATTTCAGTAGGATTGAGCTTGAATAGCTGGTAGGTTTCCTCCATAGAAGCTGTCAGGGCCTTACCCGACGCCAACACCTCGGTAAATGCCAGGCGATCAGCGAGGTTCCAGGTCCACTGAAAGAATCGCGCCACTCGTCGCATACTACGCAACAAGCCCAGCGGCATTCGAGTCACCTTTGCCTCTTGCCCAGACAACCGTTCGCACAGGCGAATGATCTCGTAAGCTTCCCAAGCCCGCGACCCCACCACGGGAAACGTGCGGTTGACCGTTTCGGGCACTTTGAGGGCTTGCACAGCAAACTTAGCAATGTCTTGGGTGTCCATGTAGGCGATCGCCGAGGCTCCGGTTGTCACCCAAACGGCTTGCCGCTCCAAAATCGGCATGGCGTATTGACCAATCAGCCCCTGCAAAAAGCCTGCGGGTTTGAGCACCGTGTAATTTAAACCCGACTCTGCTAGAAATGTTTCGGTGCAGCGCTTAATCTCCATCAAGGGGACATGGGGATATTGCTCAGCATCGAGAATGGAAATGAAAACGTAGCGATCGACCCCAGCCGCCTTTGCTGCTTGGATCAACGCCACTTTCCCCTGCCAATCAACCTGCGCAATGCTGGTGGAGTCGGTTGGTCTGGCAGTGGCAGCATCAATAATCGCTGTAACCCCCTCCATGGCTGCTGGTAGGGTTTCTGGTTCGCACAGATCGCCTTTCACTAGCTCCGCTCCCCACTCTCTCAGAAACGCTGCCCGCTTAAAGCTACGAACCAAACAGCGCACTTCGTAGCCTTCATCCAAGGCACGACGAGCGATCTGCCGTCCTAAAGTACCCGTGGCACCAACAACTAATAGACTCATGAAGGATTCGCTAAAATTAGATTTTGTTAACTTTTCATAAGATACACTCTAATACTTCCTCGATCGCGAATGCAATCAATGGGAAAAAATAGCAATCGGCGAGGGTGATAAGTTGCTACCCTAGGGGAAGGAAAACGGCTTAAACTCCTCTCCTTCCCACCGCGTTCCTTATTTTAATCCTATGCCTGGCTCTAATCCCTTAGCTTACAACTCCGATGCGGCGGCTGCCCAGCTTGAGGATGTGGGGTGCGATGTCCAACATCCCCTTAACCTCAACAGTGTTCGACTACTCCACAATGAGCTGTTAAGCGTCGATAAGGCGCAGCGGATGGCGGAGTTTTTCGCGTTGTTGGGGGATGCTAATCGCTTGAGAATTTTGTCTGCCTTGGCAGTGGAAGAGCTGTGTGTTTGTGATCTAGCTGCGATCGTCAAAATGAGCGAATCTGCCGTCTCACATCAGCTACGGGCACTGCGGGCACTGCGGCTGGTTAGTTATCGCAAACAGGGACGAAACGTCTTTTATTACCTAAAAGACAGCCATGTGCTCAACCTCTATCGGGAAGTGGCTGAGCATCTAGATGAGGCAGAGTAGCCCCAGAGATAGGGTAGTTTACAGTTCTCCCTCTTTTTCGCCACCCTGTAGCTTGAGCAGCAAAAACCCCACGCTCAACCCCACTAGGATGAGGCTAAACGACAGAAAGGTGGCGGTAAACATTTCACTCATGAAATTGGAGTCTCCTACGACTGCGATATTCCACATTTTAGGGTAGTTTGAGCCGTGATTCTGTTGTTGCCACCATGATTTTTAATCAAGCCGATGTCCCTGTTCTTGCAACACCGCTGACTGAGCGTCCACGTCTAGCCATTGCCCTGGGCGACCCAGCCGGAATTGGCACCGAGGTTGCGCTAAAGCGTTGAATGAATCAACCCTGACTGAGACCTGTGCAGTCACACTTGTGGGCAACCAGCAGGTGTTGCAGCAGACCTATCAACAGTTGATCCACCGGGCTGGCGTGCCAGAAGCAGAGCTAGCCTCCCCCGATCGATTTGATCACTTAGACGTGCCGTTGGAGTCTGCGATCGTCGATCAGCTCCGACTGGGCGACGGCAACGCCGCTAGTGGAGCGGCGAGTTTTCGTTACCTAGAGACGGCGATCGCCCATACTCTGGCGGGAGAGTTTCAAGGGATTGTCACCGCTCCGATCGCCAAGTCAGCTTGGAAAGCGGCTGGACATGCCTACCCTGGACAAACCGAGCTGTTGGCAGAAAAAGCTGGGGTAGAGCGATTTGGCATGTTATTTGTCGCCCGATCGCCCCACACCGACTGGATATTGCGAACACTACTGGCAACAACCCACATTCCGTTGCGGCACGTGCCCGATCGCCTATCTGCGGAGGGCATGACTCTCAAACTTGGGCTACTAATAGACTGTTTGCATCAAGATTTTGGCATTGACCAACCCCGCATTGCCATTGCCGGACTCAATCCCCACAGTGGCGAACAGGGCAACCTGGGGCAGGAAGAACAGGAGTGGTTGATTCCTTGGATAGAACGGATGCGCGATCGCTTTCCCCAAGCTGTGCTAGACGGTCCTGTTCCACCCGATACTCTCTGGGTAAATCCAGGGCAGGCTTGGTTTGGCTCAACCCCGACTCGCCATGTCCACCATGCCTATCTAGCGCTCTACCACGATCAAGGGCTAATTCCCGTGAAACTGCTTGCCTTCGATCAAGCGGTCAATACAACAATCGGGCTGCCATTTGTGCGAACCTCACCCGATCATGGGACAGCATTTGATATCGCTGGGCGGGGAATTGCCAGTGCTAAGAGCTTTGCTGCGGCTCTGCGACTGGCGAACGAACTAATTCACCAGCGCCATCAGGTAGATCTAAGGAAAATATAAAGTCTTCCCTAGTCCTGCTCCAGACGCGATAGGGTGAGTTATTGACCCAAACGGGGACACTCCTGTCGGCGGAATCTTAGTCGAAAAAAGGAAAGAAAAGCAGAAAAGGAATTGATTATAGTTCCCACAAGTGAAATTTATCTAACCGGGAATTTTTAATTTTTTTAACTTGTATTTTGATAGACAAGCGGTCTAAATTTAGCAGAGCAAGGCATCTGGGCTGTTAGTATGGGTCAACACGTGATGACTTTTGCAACGTTTTTTAATATGATTAATGGGTGATTACCCACAAAATAAAAACATTCAGTATAGCTAACTACAAAGCTTTGCATTCTAATGAAAAACTTTATGTATCTTTGCAGTTAGTTCTTATTTTGTAATCCTTTCCCTGTTTAAGCGCAACCTGTTCAGGCTTATTAATCAACTGTGGTATGCATCGAGGTTAGTTATGCTCCAATCAATTCAGTATTCAATGGATTTAATTCAAGATGAAGCCCGCCAGCTTGTGAGAGAAGGAGTGGTGAGCCGTCATCAGCCAATTTATGCGTTGTGCAAATATATTCCAGCCCGTGAGTGGGTCTACGTGGAGTGTGAGCTGGAGAAATGCAACTTTCTCCTCAGAGACCGCATCGGCGATCTGCTAGGACGGGAAGAGTGGGAAAACGATTGACCTGACCCCGATATACCCTGACCTCTAGGTAAATAGCAGCCCGGCTTGGTGCCCTTGAGGTTCACCAAAGATTACAACCGAACATTTAATATCTTTAACAACCTCCGTTGTTACACTGCTAATTTCTAGTTCACCGATGCCTAGTCGCCGCCGAACCGATCGCAGGACTACTAGGTCATAGGATTCTGCCGTATGCAGGATAGCTGACGCGATCGACCCCCCCGACACCACTTGGATATGATGATTTTGGGTCGGAGAAATGCGAGCTAGCAAGCCACTTAGCTGCTTTTCAATCTGCTCTACGCTGAGAGAGGAGCGGCTTCTCACGTGTAGCAGCGTGATTTCTGCTTGATTTTCAGCCGCCAATATCTCGGCAAACCGCACCACTCGCACCGCATCCAAGGTCATGATTTCGATGGGCACCAGAATTCGCTGGATCGTCTTGGGCGAATCTAGCAGTCGAGTCACCGCCACAGGACAGTGGGATGCCCACAGCACACTGTCGATTACATTGCCAAAGAGGCGAGCTCGTAATCCTGTAGTTTTGCCCCAGCCCATGACGATCAGACTGGCATTTTGCTCTCGACTGGCGCGGCTAATTCCTTGGGAAATGTTGTCGTCGATCCGCAGCAAGGGTTGGGCGGCAACCCCCAACTCCTCACTTAATTCTGTTGCTTTAGAGAGCAGGGCTTGGCTCTGGATTAGGCGGTTCTCCAGTTCGGGGGACTCCATGTGCATCTGAGCGGTAGTCACGGCGAGGGGAATAATTTTGCCCGATTGATTGCGGATGAGCAGGGCTGCCATCTCGATGAGATTGCGCTCCGTCTGAGGATTGCTCACAGGCACTACAACTGTGAGGGTGCGATCGACCCCTTCGTGATGCCACACTGGAATAGGCTCATTGCCGTGAGGACTCAGATCCATCAACGATAGCCCTATGGCACTGCGAGCGGTGATCAATGGACCCAGGATTGAGGTGACAATCATGAGGACAATGACGCTGTTGAGCACCGCCTCAGTCAGCAGACCAGCCCGATATCCGACTAGAGTGGCAGCTAGAGTAGCGGCGACCTGAGGCATCGACAGCGACCACATGACAATCATTTCTCGCCAACTGTAGCGGTATAACAGTTTGGCAACCAAGGCGGCACCAAATTTACTGCCGATTAAGCCAATAACCACCGCCAGGGTCAGCGAGATGGCTCCCAAGCTTTTGATGAACCCAGGGACATCGATCAGCAAGCCCAAATCAATGAAAAAGATGGGAATGAACAGGACGTTTCCCACGAAGATCACCTTTTCTTCGACGGGACCTTCGCCGATCGCATTGTTGACAGCTAGTCCCGCTAAAAAGGCTCCCACGATTTTCTCAACTCCGATCAATTCTGCTCCTAGAGCGGAGACAAAGACGACCAGCAGCACAAACAGAAATTGATTGCCCTCTTCATTACTCGATCGGCGAAAAAACTCTCGACCTAGCCAACTAAACCCAAACAGAATCAAGGCTGAATAGAGGACGAGGGAAAGCAATAGCGTGACCAACTTGACCGTGGTAAAGTCTCCCTCGTGAATCCCCACACAGATGGCTAAAACAAGCAATGCCCCAATATCTGTAAAAATCGTTGCCCCAATGGTAACGGTAACCGCTTCGTTTTTGATCACTCCCATGCGACTGATGATGGGGTATGCCAGCAGGGTATGGGAGGCGAACAGGGAGCCAATCAAAATGGAACCATTCCAACCAAAGCCAAAGAAGCGTCCGACGATCGTTCCCACAATCAGGGGAACTAAGAATGTGGCTAACCCAAACCCCAGCGATCGATTTTTCGTAGCTTGAAACTGCTCCAGGTCAATTTCCAGCCCTGCCACAAACATCAAGTAGACTAACCCAATATCCGAAAGCAGTTTCATCGTCTCTGAATCGGATGAGAGCACATTTAGCCCATTGGCTCCCAATATGACTCCGGCAATCAACAATCCTAGCAATCCTGGGAGCTTGAAGCGCTCAAATAAAATGGGCACAACTAAAATCACTGCCAGCAGAATGGCAAAGGAAACGATCGGTTCTAACTGCATAGCGTTTGGTAGAGGCGGATTTAGAAGATGACAGCAACCAACAAATAATAGAACATTGACTTGCAAAAGGACGTAGCCTAACAGCTAACGGCACAACACCGCACTAATAGAAACAATAGAAACGACTAGAGATGAATTTGGCTAAGAATGATTCGTAATCGATCGTAGTCGTCCTTGAGCAACAGACTGAGCGATCGCCCCGCTTGAACAAGCCACGGGCGATCGCCCTTGCGAAGTTGATAGATCTGGCGAATGGCAGCGGCGGTTAATCCATCAACGGGTGCACCCGTTACCTGCAATAGGGTACGAATAAAATCTAGGTTGTCACTAAATTCAACAATTTCATTAG
>JAAUSV010000114.1 GCA_012032525.1 Leptolyngbyaceae cyanobacterium SL_7_1 | reverse complement strand
GTTACTGCCCCAAACACACAAGCACCTGGAAGCCAACGTCGCTTTTAAAACCAACAAATATTTTTGTAGATCAATGTCCAGTGCTGCGCCTGATAGAGAAGTATTCATAGCTTGTTAAAAACTGGGGCGGGTGTGCTGGGAATTAAGAGAAACAGTTGCAGAGGAATTGGAGAGCGGCACCCTGGGAGATCAACGCCAAACGAACCACGGCGGAGACGAGCAATCGAGTGATTCTATAGCTAATTACGGGAATGAATCACACGCACAGTATAACGATCCAAAAAAAGATTGAGAGGCGATTTCATCAAGCCAAGTACAAGTTTTGAACAGGATTTGATGAGGATGCTTTTGGTCAGTCCAACCTAGAGCTGTGCTACAAACACCCGGTGGGCTTCAATGAAGCGATACAGCCGAATCCGAAACAAAATCGCGATCGCATTCAACTTATCTTGCCACCGCAAATTGTGACACCGCAACACCACAAACAGGTGCGCCACCGGAGACACCAACACCGCCCAACTGCGAACTAACCATTTCAGTTGCCCCCATCGGTGTTCTCGGATTAGCCGATATTCTTCGCGGATCAGCCGTTGCCATTTCTTTGCCAACTCTGTCCAGTTTTGTCGGGCTGGATGTTCTACAACTGCTTGCGCTGCGTAGCCAATCCGATAGCCCATTGCGCCCGCCCGCAGGCACCAATCCTTGTCTTCAGACACACCCACGCGAAAGCCGCCAACCGCTTCAAACACGGCACGGCGCACAAACAGATTTGCCGTGACGGAAAATCCCTTGTGCTTGACATAGGCTTCGTTGTTAAAGGCAAAAACTGCCTCAAATGCCTCAACCGGATGCAGGCGATCGCCATCGGCACTCACCACCATGCAGCCGCCAATCACCTCTGCCTCCGCCATCGCCTTTAACCCCTGCTCTAGCCAATCCACTGCCGGTCGGCAATCTGAGTCGATGAATGCCAGGATTTCTCCTTGCGCTGAGGCAACTGCGGCATTCCTCGCCGCCGCCGCCCCCTGCTCGACTGCCGGAACGACGATCGCCCGATCGCCCACGACTGCCCGGACTGCTTCCATACCAATAGCAGAATTGTTGTCTGCCACAATCACCTCAAACTGGGTGCGATCGAGCGTTTGCTGCGCCAAGCGTTGCAGACAGGTTTGCAACCCTTCTAGGTCATTGAAATGGGGGATGATAACGGAAATACACGGTTTGTTTGAATCAGGGTGGGGATGCATAGGCATGGCAATTGGATGAATGGTGCTGGTAGGGGTTTGGCAATGCCAAACCCCTACGATTGACTAGAACTGTGTTTCTAAACCCCGTGAACGGTTTTGTACTCCTGGTAAGTGACTCCAATCAGGGCAGACAATCGACCTGCCCCTTTGTAGATATTTAGCAGTGCCCTCATTAAAATGTGCCGTTCTAACACCAGAGAGGGCAAGAGTAGCACCAGTCCCAAGGCAATTTGGGCGATCGCTTTGAGCACGGCAACTGTTCTTACCTTGACGGATACCAGCGTCTCCTTTTCCCACAGGGTATAGCTGAGGCAACCCCGATACGCCCGCAGCAAAATCCACTTCATGGTGGTGCGGCTAGGAGGAATCCATTCACACACCACCGCCTCGTCTGCCCACACTAGCCGATGTCCTTGATGGCGCAGGGTTCTAAAGAAATAGGAATCCTCGCCCCCCGTCAGGGCAAATCGCTCGTCAAAGACTTTGTCTTGCTGCCTTAGCAGGGTTGCTCGAACCAAGGCATTATTGGTGTAGGCGGCTTCTAGACTGTGCCCCGTGGGATAGCGACGGGGTTCAAAAAACTTGCCCTTGACCACCCACGCCGGTACTTTGTCTTGAAAATGGGGCACCACCCGTCCGTGTACCACATCCGCGTTGTAGGTGGATTGCACAAGTAGCAACTCCTCTAACCAGGTGGGGTCGGGAACTTCGTCATCGTCAATAAAGGCGATGAAATCGCTGCTGGGATCAGCGGTGGCGATCGCCCGGTTGCGGGCATAGGAAATTCCCCGTTGCGATTCCGTCACCCAGTCTAGGTGCCATTGAAAACTCGATCGCCATTGCTCGCAAAAGTCCCCCACGGAACCCGTGGCATCGTTATCCACTAGGGCAACCCGGATCTGAGGCTGGGGAATGCGATCGAAGGTGAGCTGATTTAACCCGTGCATCAATCGCTTCAAGCCTTCAGGGCGTTGGTAGGTGATTACGCAGATCGTAACTAGCATGCTCGTCTACTCCCTAGGGATGGCAGTGGATAGAAAGGGGTGGGACGCAAACCAACGCCCGTCAACGCGTTGAAAACCGGAGCCTTTTTAACATGTAATCTGCCCACCGAGGACGCGCTTTTCCGGCAAATTTCCAGGTAATCGCTTGCATTGCCCACGGTTGCGGTGCCACCCCCACCCAGAGAAACCAGAGGCTGAGGATGCATTTGCGAGTCCAGCTAAAGGGGGACGCTTGCCAAATTGCCCAAAAACCTCTGCGTGCCAACGACAGTCGTGTGTCGTCTGGAATGGGGTGAGTAGACGGATCAAATCTCAAGGAAACCAGACGGTCTTGGACGTGGAGGTAATCCCCTAGCCCAATGTGCGGTGAAACCGAGTGTCCTAGTTGGGTGGCAGTGGCGATCAGGTATTTGTGCCGAAGAAAATCATGGTGAAATGACTTGCGAAATTGCTCAACCTTTAGCCCTGCTCCAGACAATGCCCAGAGATTGTCGCCGTGTTTGCGGCGAGCACCGACTGAAGTTTCCAGAGCAATTACCTCTCCATACAAGGGGGCAACCGTCACTAGATAGCCATCAGCGGAGATGCGAAAGTCCGCTTCTGGAATGGGCAAAATTTTCTCTAAAACCGCTCGACTGAAGCAGTTACCACTGGTGACGGTGCAGTTATAGCGACCTCTTTTGAGCAATAGGGGTTGGACATTGCCCCGATCGAACCTAATTTCCGGAGCTGGATAGAGATCGATGTAGCGTCCTTGAGCATCCACTGTTTCCAAGCGCGACTGGAGTTGCACGGCTCCAGGTTGCCAAGCCTCGACAATATTCTCTACCGCCTGGGGAAACAGGTAGTCATCGGCATCGAGAAATATCACCAAATCGCCACGACTCACTTGAAAGCCTGCATTCATGGCAGAGGCTTGTCCACCGTTGGGTTTGAGCACTGGAATAATGCGATCGCCATAACTGTGAATAATTTCTACCGAGTCATCTGTGGAGCCATCGTCCACAACAATGACTTCCAGCCGGGGATAGCTTTGTTCTAGGCTAGTGTCGATCGCATCGCGAATAAAGGATGCGTAGTTGTAGTTATTCACAATGATGGTCACAGTCGGCAGTTGATCTGACCGGGTTGACACGGCGGTCTCGTCTAGCATAGATGTCATCCTCCAGGGCAATGGTGAACTATTTTCTCTGAACTATCGCTTTAACCGTTGTGGATAGGATCGCTGTGCATACAAGCTTCTTAAATAGTCTGGCAATTTAGGTCCGCTAAACAGTTGCCCTTGAAATGGCGGCGGCGGATGCAGAATAGCGTCTTCAACCTCTTTCAAATGCAGACAATAGCGCACGCCAAAATGCTGAACGTTTTGGGCAAATAACAGTTGATGATCATCCACGTGTTCTTTGTAGCGGGAAAGCCTTGGGATCAGCACGAAGCTTGCTCCTTCAGCGGCTAACATCCGAGTCGAGCCTTGCCCAGCATGGGACAGAATCAATCGCGATCGCTTCACTAGGGCAAGCAGCTCGGTTGACTCAACAATCGATTGCGCTGTCACCAACGGATGGCTAGCAATGGGAGAAATATCGGTGATGCCATACTGGACAAAGATGGGTTCGTTGATAACTTTGCGATCCAGGAGAGCATTTAACCAGGCGATCGTTCTCTCAAATGAGTAAGGAATCGTCCCAAGGGTTACAGTAATCATCGTTATAGATGGGAAGAGCAGTGTGATGAAAGAACTATCCGCCAAACTCAATCAGAACCGTGAGCCAGGACACTCACCAAGGAACTATGCGACTGTTCCTTTAAAGATGGCTTTGGGATATTTCACAGTCAGTTGTTGCCACTGGACATAAAACTCGTCCGCCAACGGATACACCAGCTTGCCTGAAAGACTCAGCTCCTCGGAACGGGAAATGCTTTCGATATACAAGAATCGGATGCCCAAGAGCTTAGCAGCGATCGTGAAATTAACCGCAATACTCGCCCCTGTAGAGATGACCAAATCAGGACGTTCTCGCCGCAAAATCCTAACAGTTTTGGGAAGATTAATCAGAACTGCTACCCAGTTCCTTGGTGCTTGATAGGGGAACCAATAGACCCTATCTCGATCCACTAAAATTTCCGTGTCTTGTTTAAAGTCTGTCACCCATACTCGTTCATGCTGAGACCAGAAGGGTTCAAGCCCTCTCATGGTGGAAAAATGTCCTCCAGACGTGCACGCAAGCATGATTTTCATGGTCGAAACCCACTGAGTAAAGTACGAAGAGGATTAACTGGGTGAATCAATTGGATAGAAAATTTACGATCATCCAAGAATGCTTTGGCATAAAAATCATCAAAAGACTACGCTTCTATGCAAGTATGTTTTCAATACTTTTTCAGCAAATTTAGAAGTTAGCTGACAACTCGGTAGAAATATTTGTGTAGTAGTTCAAAAGCCTGTCGATCAATATCTCAACAAGTGGCGACTCAATCGGAAAACAGGAAAAGCCACAAGAAATTAACCACCAGGAGACAGGGGTTTTCTATAACTACTAGACAGATGAAAGCAGCCTGATGCGTAGCTACTACTGTAGTAGAGCAGCTCTAAAAAGCAATCCATAACACATGGCAAAGTGTCTTTAAAGCTAAAACAATGTCAACCCCATTGGAGAAAGTTAAATCACCTTTTAGCTTGCTTGGGGAAAAACGGTAGAGTACACAATCATTGTCTGAGCAGGATCATCTGATTGAGAGTCGTACTGTTCTGGACTAGGAATGACGTAGTACCTCAAATGACCATCCCCTGATGTTGCTGGATATCCCTAGACAAGGTGGTAGATAGACTAGGTAGAACCACTAGGACTGCAATGGTAGGCGTAGTGCAGTAGTAGAGTGGGTTCCAATCGAATCAAGCTCCAGCAACGCAAAAATCTATACAAACTATACTGGTCTCCTGATTAAAGCACCAACTTATATCTAGGAAAATTACTGAGGCTTTAAATAAAAGATTACTTTATAAATTTGTCGCAAACACTCCAGTCAGGAGGTAGATTCCGGCTTGAGGAGCAGATTACCGGATTAATCTTTTACGCGGGTTCGGTCAAATCGCCGCTGTCAAGATGAACCCTAGAGCAGACACGCACCACCCACGGGTTGGGTTTGGTACTGCAAATGATAGTCAATTGTTTTCAATAAATCATTCATTGAAAACGGTTTGGTTAACCGGGTCTGTGCTTCCAGCTTAAAAGCGGACCAACAACTGCTTTCATCGTTGGTTGTAATGATCACAATGGGGGCTGGATAAGCGATCGCCTTTAATCGGCGATGAATATTGGGTCCTGAAGAGTGGCGGATTTCCCAATTCAAAACAATTAAATCAGGTTTAGATTCTCGAATCATTGATAGCCCGGTTGCTTCGTCAGAGCCTATGCTGACTTGGTAGCCTTCGGCACGCAACTCCATCGCAATGAAACGCGGTAGATTAATTTGGTCGTCAATAATGAGAATGTGAAAAACCATAACAATAGAAGAAATACATCTCTCAACTATGCATTGAGTGGGTCTAAAGCAGATGAGAATTGGCTTAATATTTTTTTAATATTGTCTGAAACTGGCGAATCTAGGACTAAACAGCTTGATTGAATGATCGATAGCTCAGGAGTAATTCTTTAGAAATTCTTAACTTCTTTTAGGCGGGATTCAAGGATTTCTCATTTAATCCTTAGAAACAGAATTGAAAATACAACAATGCCAGATCAGACTTGCATGGCTACCTGCCCTTCAACACAGTGGGATTGCTACTCCTTCAACGCTATGAATTTTTCAGAGATCAATCAATTGCCTGCCGCCCTACAACCAGTCGTAGTGTACCAGCATCTATCGAACGGACAAGTGCTATTTCATCGCAGCGAAGAAGCGCGTTTAATCTACGTCGTTAAGGTTGGACAAATTCGACTACTACACTACACGACCAGTGGGCAATCCATCAGTCACTATTCAGTTCATACGGGTGAAATCTGCGCAGAAGTTGCTCTTTTTTGGAAAACTACACGTGTAGCGCGATCGCAGAAGAACCAACTCAAGTCTTAGCCTTTCCCAAACAACAATTCTTGAATACGCTGCGACAAAATTCTGATTTTGCCATTGCATTTATGACTCAATTGTCTTACCGATTGCACATGACAAAAACCATGGTGGAGTTGCGTAGTATTCGCTCAGCCCAAGAGCGAGTTTTGCACTACCTGCGATTGATGGCATCGCCTGAGAAAAATACCATTGTGCTCAATCAACCACTGAAGGATATTGCGGCTGATTTGAGCATTAGTCCTGAAGCCCTCTCTCGAACACTCGCCCAACTCACCCATGAAGGGGCGATCGCTCGTAAGAAACGCACCATCACACTGCTGGAATTGCCCACATCGTCCTAAACCTATCGCCCCCGTGCTTAAAACAATATAAAGAATCCGTCAATCTTGATTTGAATCAAAGACACTAAGGGGCATCCCTGTCGTAGACTCATCGAAACAATTTGCTTGGAACCGTTCCAAAATTGGTTGCAGTCCCATGATTGATTGGCAAAACGTTCAACGGGCTAAACAGTGGCAGGTCGTCCTGAGAGCGTTAAGCACCCTGAGTTATCGCTCCCACGATCTCGACATCTACCTGCATGAGATCACGCGGGGGGTCAGCCAACTGCTAGAGTCAGACTGGTCAATTATTACCCTAAATGACGGCTTTAGGGGGCAGATTGTCGCTAGCACGTTGGGTTTAAGCAAGGCAGAGACAGGGTTTTTGATTCACGAAAGTGTTTCACAAATTGTTGTACAAAGTGGAAAGCCCTTTTTGATTGAGGATGTTAGCCAGCATCCGGCAGAAGTGGAGCGGATGGACGGATATAGTTGCTATCTAGGAGTACCGCTGCGGACGATTCAAGGAGCAGTGATTGGCACTCTGTGTTCCTTTAGGATGCGATCGCAGCACTACGACACAGAAACTATTTCCACCGTAGAACTGTTTGCAGAACGAGCGGCAACAGCGATCGACAACCATCGACTCTATCAGCAACAACAGCAATTTAATCACCTACTAGAAGCAGAAGTAACCAAGCGAACAGGGGAACTGCGCATTGCCCAAGCCAAATTAATTGAGCATGAACGACTAGCTGCCATTGGAGAATTTGCAGTGATGATTGTTCACGAAATTCGCAATCCCATGACCACCATCCAAATGGGATTGGACTACTTTTCAAAGCTCGACCTACCCCAACCTGCCCAGATGCGACTTACCCTGGCAAGGGATGAATCTAATCGGCTCACCAATCTTTTACAAGAAATTTTGTCCTATTCAAAGCCCCAAATTCTTTGCCTTGGTGCCATCAATGTCCATCAATTTATTATAGAATTGCTGGCTTCCCTGCGATCGATGCCCGAAGCGCAAGACCGCACAATCGAGTATTGCCCCTTCCATACGGCTGCCCAAATTTTAGGCGATCCAGACAAATTAAAACAAGTCTTGATCAACTTGATCCGCAATGCCTGTGAAGCCGTCGCACCGGAAGAAATTATTCGCCTGTCCGTCATCCAAGGCTCAAAAGACCAGATTTGCATCGCCGTTCACAACCGTGGAGAACCAATTCCTACCCACATCTTGCCTTGCCTAACCCAACCCTTCTACTCAACCAAAGCCCAGGGGACAGGATTGGGGCTTGCGATCGTCGAACGAATTGTAGAAGCACACAGTGGTGAATTACGGATTGAGTCGTCAGCAACCCAGGGAACCACGTTCAGCGTTTGCCTCCCCCTCAAACGAGAGATGGATTTGGAATAGCAATCCCATGACCGATTGCTTATTCGAGTGCTAAACCTATAGCAGTCCTATTTGAATCATGAAAATATGCCGCTCAGATCCCCGGCTTCCTGGAGAAGCCGGGGATCTTGTGTTTACCATTAATTTAGGCTTGCTATACATATGTTCAACTGTCAAGCAGCACAACGGTGCCTCTCACTGGCACAGATAACTTTTGCATCTCACCGATAACTTGATTTCGTTCCAGTGCAGTAGGAGTGTTAGGTTGCTCTTCGCTGTGATACAGTTTGTTTCTCTATCGCTTCAAAAAGAATAGACCAATCGCCGCGATGCAGTTCGTGTCGTGTTTCAGGCAATGGTAGTAATTCAGCCTCCTGGATCTCTGCTTGGTAGGGGTATTTAAGTAATGTTTTTTGGGGGTGTAGACTGCGCTTGTACCATCAAAAATGATCACACAGTTAGAACTCCCTATTCATCAAGGAGATGTTTGTGAATAAAGTTGCTGTATTTGGTAACGCTGGAGGTGGAAAATCTACTCTCAGCAAACGTCTAGCAGAAATAACAGGGTTGCCGATGGTCGCTTTAGACCTCTTGAAATATCAACCTGGCGGTGACGAAGTTCCCCATGAGGAATACAAAGCTGCTCACGATCGACTCCTCCAGCAAAACCAGTGGATTATTGATGGTTATGGTTCATGGGATACGGTATGGGAACGGCTGGAGGTGGCAGACACCTTGGTCTACGTGGATATGCCAGTGCTCCAACACTATTGGTGGGTAACGAAGCGATTCTTGAAAGGCTTCTTTGTTCCGCCAGAAAATTGGCCCAAGAATAGCCCACTCTTGAGGGGTACGCTAACCAGTTATCGTACGGTTTGGCTATGCAATCAAAAACTTACTCCCAAGTACCGAGAGTACGTAAATAAAGCGAGGGAAAACAGGCGGGTCTATCATCTTCAGTCACCAAAACAGGTGAAACAGTTCTACCAAATGGTAGAACGAGAACTCGCAAAATAAAGCTTTTGCTGTCCAGTGCGATCGCCATGTCGTAGAATACATTACTGACAAGCAAATGCAGCATTCTACTCATCAAGGAAACCAGAATTTTTCAAGAATTCCGGCGTCTTTTTAGGTCTAAATTAATGCTTGTAGTAAATAATCGCTAGAAACCGAATCGGCAGTTCAATCAATCGTTCTGGACCGTGGGGAATTTCACCCTGAAACGTCAACGAATCCCCCGGCTCTAACAAGTAGGTGTGGCGACCGTGGCGATATTCCAACTTGCCTTCTAGCACATGAATAAACTCCACACCCGGATGCTCGAAGGTGGGAAAGACTTCAGAGGCATCATCCATTGTGATCAGAAAGGGTTCAAACACTTTGTTGGGACCTTGATCGTATGCCAATAACTGGTAGGCATGTCCCCGCTTTGTCCCCCGCCGCACTACCTCCATCCCCTCCCCCTGCTTGACGTGTTGCGCTCCGCCCTCCGGCATGTTGTAGTTGCGAAACAGGGTGGCGAGGGAAACCCCCAATGCCTGAGCCAGCTTTGCCAAAGTGTCCAAACTAGCAGAAGTTTGCGCGTTCTCAATTTTGGACAACATGCCGCGAGAGATACCCACTTGATCAGCAACCTCGGCGATCGTCAGTCCATGATGTTGCCGCAATTCCCGAATGGTTGTGCCCAAATAGCGCTCCAGTGACCCTTGAAGAGGCGTGGTGTCGATCGGTTTAGCAGTATGGGTCATGGCAGGGCAACGAGGTATAGCTAGGATGGAATCCACTTACATCAAGCACTCCTGCTGTTCAGATCCCCGGCTTTTTTGAAAAAGCCGGGGATCTAGAATTTGTTGACACACAGGAAACTTTAATGCATTATATTCACCATTCTGTCTTTTGCGCCATTCCTCCGTGACCTCCCCTCGACGTTATACCCTCAGTTTGTCCTGTCCCGATCGCGTCGGTGTTGTCGCGGCGGTGAGTGGGTTTATTGCCAGCCATCAGGGGTGGATTGTGGAGGCGCAGCACCATGCCGACCAGACGGCACAACGGTTTTTTATGCGGCAAGAAATTCTTGCAGATTCGTTGCCGTTTGATCTGGGCGGGTTTCGGGAGAAGTTTGGGGCGATCGCCTACGAATTCCAGATGAATTGGAAAATCACGGACTCTGCTCAGAAAAAGCGGGTGGTGATTCTGGTTTCCAAGCCGGAGCATTGTCTGTATGATTTGCTGTCGCGCTGGCACAGTGGCGAGTTGGATGTGGAAATTCCCGGTGTAGTCTCCAACCACGAGACCTGCCGTAGGTTCGTCGAGTGGCACGACATTCCCTACTACTACGTGCCTGTGAAGTCGGAGACAAGGCAACAGGATTTTGATAAGGTGATGCACCTGTTTGAGACGATGCAGGGGGATGTCATGGTGTTGGCGCGGTACATGCAGATTTTGTCGCCGGAGGTGTGCGATCGCTACCTCGGACAGATCATCAACATTCACCACTCATTCCTGCCCTCGTTTATTGGGGCGAAACCCTATCACCAGGCGTACGATCGGGGCGTCAAGTTGATCGGGGCGACCTGTCACTATGTCACCTCGGATCTAGATGAGGGACCGATTATCGATCAAGATGTGATTCGGATTGATCATTCCGATTCGATCGACGATCTGGTGCGCTATGGCAAAGACATTGAGAAAACCGTGTTGGCGCGAGGATTGCGTTACCACGTCGAGGATCGGGTGTTGCTACATGGTCACAAGACCGTGGTGTTTCGTTGACGGGATGGAATTATGCCGCTGAATCTGCTGAAGTTTGGCTTGTCTAAAACCTATCCCGAACCCCGGATGTTTCGCCAGCCCGATCGCCTGAAGTCGAGCTACGATGCGGTGATCATCGGGGCAGGGGGGCATGGGTTGGCGGCGGCGTATTATCTGTCGCGGGACTACGGCATGACCGATGTGGCGGTGCTAGAGCGCAGCTATCTCGGTGGGGGAAATACCGGGCGCAACACCACGATTATTCGCTCGAATTACCTGACGCCGGAGGGGGTGAAGTTCTACGACGAGTCGTGCGCTTGTGGCAAGATTTGTCTGAGGATTTTGACTTAAACCTGTTCTACGCCAACCGGGGACATTTCACCCTGGCGCATACGGATGCATCGGTGCGGACGATGCGCTGGCGGGCGGAGGTGAACAAGCACTTGGGCGTGAACAGTGAACTGGTGTCTGCCGAGGAGGTGCAACGGGCGTGTCCATGATGGATATCTCCTGTGGCGATCGCGCCCCCATTCTTGGAGCGTTGTACCACGCCCCCGGTAGCATTGCTCGTCACGATGCGGTGGCATGGGGCTACGGGCGGGGAGCCGACCAACGGGGGGTGGAGATTCACCAGCAGACGGAGGTGACGGGAATTGAGGTGCAGAGCGATCGCATTACCGGAGTAGAAACGTCACAGGGTAAAATCTCCACGCCACGGGTGCTGTGTGCCGTTGCCGGATTCACACCCCGGTTACTGGAAATGGTGGGGTTGCGATCGCCGATCACCATCCACCCGCTACAAGCAATGGTGAGCGAACCAATGAAACCGTGGCTCGACCCAATCATCGTCTCCGGCAGTTTGCATGTCTATGTCAGCCAGACCGCACGGGGGGAACTGGTGATGGGGGCATCCCTCGATCCCTACGAACTGCATTCCACCCGATCGACACTAGAGTTTACCGAAGGGTTGGCGGCGCACATGCTGGAACTGTTCCCCTTCCTCTCCCAGGTCAAGGTAGTGCGCCAGTGGGCAGGCATGGCGGACATGACCCCAGATTTTGCCCCAATTATGGGCAAGACCCCGATTCAGGGTTTCTACCTGGATGCGGGTTGGGGAACATGGGGCTTTAAGGCGACGCCCGTGTGCGGCAAGACGATGGCGTATACGGTGGCACGCGATCGCAATCACACACTAATTGAGGAGTTTGGCATCGATCGGTTTACCCAGTATGCCCTGGTGGGCGAGAAGGGGGCAGCATCGGTGGGGCATTGAAAAAGGATGAAGAATAAAGGATGAAAGAGGAATGCCTTGTGGGGTGGGCATCTTGCCCGCCCAATCTAACTAGGCAGGCAAGATGCCCACCCCACAAGAGGTTTGGATAAAGATACATAAGCTTATTGCTAGTTGCTACTCACTCAATGAAACAACTTACCTGCCCAATCAACGGAACCCGATCGATCGCTGAATTCATCTATGGGGGAGAATTGCGACCCATGCCCGACCCACAATCGGTGGATGATTCCATTTGGGCGGCGTATGTATTTCATCGGGATGGCGCACCGGGGGTGAAGCGGGAGTGGTGGTGTCATTCGCCCAGCAACACCTGGTTTATTGCAGAGCGCCATACGGTGACAGATGAGATTCTGCGAACTTACTTGTATGGAGAGGAGGCATGAGTCAGCGTTTACCGCCGATCGACGGAGAGTGGATCGATCGCACCCAACCGCTCCGCTTTACCTTTGAGGGCACGTCCTACACAGGGTACGTAGGAGATACGATCGCCTCAGCCCTGTGGGCAACAGGAGAGCGGGTGTTGGCACGTAGTTTTAAATATCACCGTCCCCGTGGGATTCTCAGTGGGGCAAACCATGATGTGAATCTGTTGATGCAGGATGGGGAGCGGCTGAACCTGCGAGCCGATGCGACAGCGTTAGAAGCGGGGATGGCGCTGACAGCCGTCAATACGGTGGGCGGGGTGAAGGGCGATCGCGCCAGCAGCATCAATCTCTTCTCCGCCTTCCTACCCGTCGGGTTCTACTACAAAACCTTCCTCAACAAGCGGCAATTCCCTTTTTGGGAGCGACAGATCCGCACCATGACCGGGTTGGGCAGGGTGGATCTGGGCGGCGC
>JAAUSV010000113.1 GCA_012032525.1 Leptolyngbyaceae cyanobacterium SL_7_1 | reverse complement strand
AGCACAACTCCTCAGCCATTTCGGCGATCTCAGCCAGATCAATGCACCGCAGGATATGCAGCTTACCATCAACGGCGAGCGCACCTTTGTGCATGTGATTCCGTCTGATTCCCATGCGGGGTTGAACTGGTTAATTGTGTTAGCACTGCCGGAAGCTGAGTTTCATGACTATGCAGTCGCCAATCAACGACGAACTCTGGTGCTATGTTTGCTGGGACTGTTGTTATCGATCGCCAACGCTGCCCTAGCTAGCCGCTGGATCTTGACTCCCATTCGACGGCTCAACGATGCTAGCCAAGCGATCGCTCAGGGTGATCTGCCTTCACAAATCAATCCGGGTTGGATTAACGAATTAGCTGTCTTGATCACATCGTTTAATCAAATGATGGTGGAGATCTATCAATCGCGGCAACAGGCAGAAACCTATTCGCGATCGCTTGAGCACAAAGTCCAAGAGCGCACGCAAACGCTGGAACAGGAAATTTGGGAGCGGCAACGGGCAGAAACAGCGTTGCAAGCCGCTAACGCCGAATTGCATGCCCTGTTCAACTCCATGCCTGAGCTAATTTTTGTGTTGGACAAGCAGGGGCACCACCTCAAAATCCCCTCTGTCAAACCTGAATTGCTCTACAAGCCGGAGGTCGATCGGGTGGGGAAAACCTTACATGAGGTTCTGCCCCAGTCCTATGCAGACCTGTTTTTAGACCACATTCACCAGGCGCTCGACACTCAACAGACCGTTCACATTGAATACAACCTGCCGATCCATGACAACACCCTCTGGTTCTATGCCAGTATTTCGCCGATCGACGATCGCCAGGTCATCTGGGTTTCGACCGATATTACCCAACGCAAACAAGCAGAGGAAGCTCTGCGCCAGAGCGAAGCCACCAACCAGGCATTGATTAAAGCGATTCCAGATTTGCTGGTGCAAGTGCATCGAGATGGAACAGTGCTCAATTTTATTCATGGAGATGGCATCAAACTCTACAACTCAGTCTCAGAGTCGATGGATCGCAATCTGTATGATCTGCTCCCGTTTGAGATTGCCAATCAGCGCATGGAGTTTATCCAGCGGGCATTGGAGACTGGAGAATTACAAGTCTACGAGTATGAATTAGAGATAGATGGCGACCTGCGCCACGAAGAAGCCCGGATTGTTGTCATTGGTGAAGACGAAGTGCTGATCATGGTGCGGGATTTTACCGATCGCCTTAATGCCGAAGCTGCCCTACAACAACAGCTCCATCGCGCCCTATTGCTCAAACAAATTACCGAAAAAATTCGCTCCAAGTTCGATCCCTGCGAAATTTTTGAGACAGCAACGCAGCAGATTGGTAAAGTCTTTGCGGTGAGTCAGTGTTTGATCCAGCTACAGGATGAAGGACTGAGCCACAACCTCTTGGTGGTTAACCATTACATCGCTCCCACCAGTGTGCCCTGTAGTCATTTTGATTTTCTAGTTGACCATCCTTATCTCCAGGATGTGCTAGCACAGGATCAGCGATCGCCTGCGCCAACGTCTATACGGAGCCTCTGTTAAGCTCTTTGGAACCGTCGCTGCGATCGAGTGGCATCAAGTCGATCTTGGCGGTTAGAACGAGCTACCAAAACAACCCCAACGGCTTGATCATTTTGTACCAATGCGATCGACATCGCCAGTGGACGGTGGAGGAGATTGACCTACTAGAATCAATCGCTGCCCAGGTGGGAATTGCGATCGCCCAAGCCAAACTGCTAGAACAGGCACGCCAACAACAACAGGAACTTCAACAGGCAAAGGAAACTGCCGAAGCCGCCAATAAAAGCCAAAAGCAATTTCCTTGCCAACATGAGTCATGAGCTACGCACCCCGCTCAACGCCATCCTGGGATTTACCCAATTGATGGTGACTGACCCCAGCACCTCTGCTCACCAGCAAGACCATCTGCAAATTATCAACGACAGTGGCGAACACCTGCTCAAGCTAATCAACAATGTGCTGGATCTGTCCAAGATTGAAGCAGGGAAAACAACGCTGGTGGAGGAGCGGTTTGATCTTTACAACCTACTCGATACCCTGGAGCAACTATTTCAACTACAAGCCCAAGCCAAGCAAATTTCCCTGGAGATTGAGCGGCAACCGCAAGTGCCGCAGCACATTAAAACCGATGAGGGCAAGTTGCGCCAAGTTCTGCTCAACCTGTTGGGCAATGCCATTAAATTTACCCAAATTGGAGGGGTGCTGCTACAAGTAAGCGTGGCTGAGGCGGAGTTGGTTTTTGAGGTCAAAGATACGGGGGATGGGATTGCTCCCGAAGAATTACCCACCCTATTTGAACCCTTTGTGCAGACCGAGACCGGGCGGCAATCGCAGCAGGGCACCGGGCTAGGACTGCCCATTAGCCACACGTTTGTCCAATTAATGGGGGGCACACTGACCGTTCAAAGCCAACGGGGAGTCGGCACCTGCTTTCGCTGCACGATTCCCTTAAAGGCAGAGTGGGCGATCGCCCACTCCCACACGCCACTACCCCCAACGGCTCAACCCCAGACCCACCGAGTACTGGTGGTGGATGACGATTTGAAAGCAACCGTCAACGGTTGGTGGAATTGCTCCAACCCTTGGGCTGCGAGATTCAAGAAGCCACCGGGGGCACAAGCGCTTTAGAACAGTGGCGATCGTATCGTCCCCACGTGATTTTGCTCGACACACTCATGCCCGATCTGACGGGGTATCAAGTGGCGCGGCAGATTCGCCTAGAAGAACACGATGTCCTAACGACCATCATTGCCCTCACAGCTAGTGCGTTTCACGGTGCCCAGGAACGGGTCCTAGCCGTAGGGTTTGATGATGTGGTGCGTAAGCCGTTTCATCAACAGGAGTTGCTTGACAAGATACAACGCCACTTAGGAAGGATGAAGTCTCTCCCTACACCCCTAATGGCGCAATTCAACGATGGGCTTACTAGCCAGGAGCGATCGCTGGCTGGGCTAACTAGATTGCTCACCCATAGCCAGGCAGCCCTGTCCGCAGAATGGGTTGAGCGACTGCAAACCGCTGCGATCCAAGCCGATGCCCAATCCATCCTTGAGTTAGTCAAAGATCTTCCCGATCGCGATGTCACTCTGGGAAATGCTCTAGTAGACTTGGTGAATGACTTTCGATTTGACCTAATTTTGGAAGTTACCCAGCAAACCATTAACCATTTATGAGCGTCCTAGCCGGTGAACCAGGGAGACATTCTTGTTGTAGACGATGTGCCAGATAATTTGCGTCTCCTCTCTAAATTACTGAGAGAGCACGGTTATCGAGTGCGGGTTGCCATCAACGGCAAGATGGCACTGACATCAGCAGTCCTTTCGCCACCAGAGCTGATCTTGCTAGACATCAACATGCCTCACACCAACGGGTATGAGGTTTGTCAGCAGCTAAAGGCGAATCAGTCAACTCAAGACATCCCAATCATTTTCATCAGCGCTTGGAATGAGGTCTTAGATAAGCTCAAAGCCTTTGAGGCGGGAGGAGTGGACTACATCACCCGCCCCTTTCAGCTAGCGGAAGTGCTCGTCAGGATTGAAACTCAACTGACGCTACGGCGGCTCCAACAAACACTTCAGGCACAAAACATACAACTTAAGCAGGAGATCCAGGAACGCCAGCAGGCAGAGGAGAAATATCGCAACATCTTGGAAAACGCGGTAGAAGGATTTTTTCAATCAACCCAGGACGGGCGTTATCTGATGGCAAATCTTGCCCTTGCTCGGCTCTGTGGCTACGACTCCGTAGAGGCGCTGATCGCTGGCATTACCAACATCAACCATCAATTCTATGTTCGTCCAGGGCGACGGGATGAGCTAAATGTTTATCTAGGACAATTTGGACAGGTTTCCAATTTTGAGTCCCAAATCTATCGCAAAGACGGCAGCAAAATTTGGATCTCGGAGAATGTTCGTAGTGTGCGAGACAACGATGGTAACTTGCTCTATTACGAAGGCACTGTCCAAGATGTCACCGAACGACGGCAAACGGAGGCGGAACTCTACCATCAACGCCGAGAAACCGAACGCCTGCTGACCAACGTTCTACCCCAACCGATCGCCGAACGACTCAAGCGCAAACAAGAGACGATCGCCGATTATTTCCCCTCTGTCACTGTGCTATTTGCCGATATCGTCGATTTCACCAAGCTGGCAACACAAATTTCTCCAACGCAACTGGTGACCCAACTGAACCAAATTTTTTCAGAATTCGATCGCCTCGTCGATCTCTACGGACTAGAAAAAATTAAAACGATCGGCGATGAATATATGGTGGCGGGTGGCTTGCCCTTATATCGTCCCAAGCACGTTGAAGCGGTGGCTGAGCTAGCCCTAGCTATGCAGCGCAGCATCACCCAGTTCTATTTTGAACCCAACAAACCCTTTAATCTGCGGGTGGGGATTCACAACGGACCTGTGATCGCTGGCATTATTGGCAAACGCAAGTTTGCCTACGACCTCTGGGGAGAAACGGTCAATTTGGCAAGCCGGATGCAAACCCAAGGAATGGCAGGGCGAATTCAGGTCACCCCTGCCATCTACCAACAACTCCAGGGTTTATTTCCTTTCAAGAACGGGGAGTGATCGAGGTGAAGGGAGTGGGTCAGATGACAACCTATTGGTTAGAGCGCCAACTTTGACAGTTAGGGATCACCCATTAGTTAAGGGATTGCCAGTAGGCTGTGGGAGGGTCAGTAGGCTGGGCTAGAGCGATCGAACTATTTGCAGGGTTGCGGATTTTCTCAGCAGATTTGAGGTTGTATCGAGACGTTGGGTGCAGGATGATTGATTTGGGAAGTATTTTTTGCCACTTTTGCTGGTTGTCAACCCTTAATGAGAGCAGACTGATCAACCCATACCTGCCTGTTTGCTTTGCACCCGTTTCCTTTATATTGCACCCGTTTAGCATGGACATCCATTCGCTAAAAACCCACTACGGCGACATCCTGATCGTTGACAACACAACCGCTAATCTGCGCCTTTTGTCCGAGTTGTTGTCGCAGAAAGGATACAACGTCCGTGCAGTCACCAGTGGGAAAATGGCGTTGACAACAGTCCAGGCAATTCTACCCGATCTCGTCCTGCTCGATATTTGTATGCCTGAAATGGATGGCTATGTCGTTTGCCAACAGCTCAAAGCCAACGCCCAAACCCGTGACATCCCCATTATCTTTATCAGTGCGCTCAACGAAGTCTTAGACAAGGTAAAAGCCTTTGACACAGGCGGTGTCGATTACATTACCAAACCATTTCACTTTGCCGAAGTATTGGCACGGGTTTCAACCCACCTGACACTGCGCCGTCTCCAGCAGCAACTCCAAGCCCAAAACGCCCAACTTCAACAAGAGATTTGCGATCGAGTGGCGGCAGAAACGGCACTCCACACTGCCAATCAAGAACTCCAACGCATTGCTCGATTAGATGGGCTAACTCAGGTTGCCAACCGACGTTGCTTTGACGAAACTTTAGAATCGGAATGGCGGCGGCTATGTCGCGAACAACAACCCTTGTCACTCATCCTCTGTGATATTGACGAATTCAAGCGCTACAACGACCACTATGGGCACCAAGCTGGGGACGCCTGCTTGAAGCAAGTGGCCCAAGCTATTCACCTGCATGCCCGGCGAGCAGCAGATTTAGTGGCGCGATATGGCGGCGAAGAGTTTGTGGTGATTTTGCCAACACGGATGGGGAGGGGGCAATGCACATTGCCGATCTGATCCAATCTGAGATGACAGCCCTCAACATTGCCCACGTTGCCTCCCGGATTAAACCCTACGTCACCGTCAGCATGGGTGTAGCCAGCATCCTCCCCTCCCCTGAGCTTCACTGGGAGGAGTTGATTGCGGCTGCCGATCGCGCCCTCTACGCTGCCAAAACCCAGGGACGCGATCGATACACCAGCCAAATCCTGTAATGGCTAGTTGCGCTGAACCCGTGATGGTGATCTGGATTGATTATGTTAAAACAGAGTATTAATACTTAATCTACGCTTTATGAGTACCATCACGTCCGATTCCGTTTCCCGTGTATTGGTGATCGAGACCGATGAAGCCTTGGCTCAACACGTTAGCGCTGACTTAGAAGAATCGGGCTATGCCACCGCAATTGCCCACGATGCGGTTTCCGCTCTACGCCAAGCAGAAGAATTTCAACCCTCCCTTGTGGTGATCGATCGGATGATTGCCGGAGATTCAGGCTTGCAATTGTGTAACAGTTTGCGATCGCGAGGGGCACGTATGCCCGTTTTGTTGTTGATGGCACGGGATACGGTAGACGATCGGATTGCCTGCTTAGAAGCCGGAGCGGACGATTATTTCCTCAAGCCCTATCGCACCGATGAATTTCTCAAACTGGTACGCCTCTATCTACAACCCGACAGCACCGACGCCGAACAACTACGCTTTGCGGATTTAGCCCTCGATTTATCCACCCGTCGGGCGTTTCGGCAAAGCCGCCTGATCGACTTGACGATGAAAGAGTTTGAGCTGTTGCGCTATTTAATGGAGCATCCCCGCGAGGTTCTCACCCGTGAACAAATTTTGGAAAACGTCTGGGGCTACGATTTTATGGGGGAGTCCAACGTGATTGAAGTTTACATCCGCTACCTGCGTCTAAAAATTGAAGACGAAGGGGAAAAACGCCTGATTCAAACCGTTCGTGGGGTAGGGTATGTGTTGCGCGAGTCCTAATTGTTCTGGGTTGGGCACCGTTTGCCACTGCATAAGTCAAAATAAATGGTAGACACAACATAGGCAGGATGACCGTGTATGAATCGGTGCTTACGGATTGGGATTGGGTTGGGGTGGAGTATCCTACTGATGGGCTGTGCGCCTTCTCCACTTGCCCACCCCCCCGCTAACCGCCCCTCACCCCGCCCTAGCCCCTTGACCCAACCCTCCCTCCAAACCAATAGGGGACAGATATTGCCCATCTCTGCCCAGGCGATCGTAGCGGGTCAACGTGTGCAGTTGGAAGTTGCCCAAACCCCCGCTCAACAGGCAATGGGGTTGATGTTTCGTCCCGCCCTACCCGACGATCGAGGTATGTTATTTCCTCTGGGTTCATTGCGACCTACCCAGTTTTGGATGCGCAATGTGCCTGTGCCTCTAGATATGATTTTTTTGCGAGATGACGAGGTGGTGGCGATCGAAGCCAGTGCACCACCCTGCACCACCGCGGTTTGCCCCGTCTATGGTCCCACCACCCCCATCAATCAGGTGATTGAGCTGCGAGGCGGACGAGCAGCGGAGTTGGGATTGCAAGTGGGCGATCGGGTGACGATCGAGTTTCTTGGGTCGCAGGAGCAGGCTGACCCCGCTTCCTAGGGGTTAATTGTTAAGAATCTGAACAATCTGACAAATTTCCCACAAATCGAAAGGAATTTGTTAAGCTGTCACTCCTTGTGGGTGTAGGGATAGCCCGAATAATTGGGTTTGTGTTGGCATGTCGAGATGCCTGCTTTTTCCGGTTGGGGACAGCTAACAGAGTGTCTACTCAACTCCGGATCGAACCATACCCTATGGGTAACTATCACTCTACTGGCTTCGCACTGTTACGACTGTGTCAAATCTTAAGGAGGTGAGTGACGCGATGACGCCAACTCAACAGGCTCAATTTCTGCAATTTCTGCAAAACGATTTAGAACTTTCCGCATCTTCGATCGCCGTTGCCCAAAAGCAGCGATCGCAAGATCCGGGTCCGCTGCCAATTATTCTTTGGCAATATGGATTGGTAACTCTAGAACAACTTGATCAAATTTATGACTGGCTGGAGACAAGCTCGCCGCTTTGCTGATCAGCAGTCTACCAGGGTTGTTTTAGCGATGAGAGTGAATACTCACTGTAGAGGGAAGGCTCGATCGAGTCAGAGGAATTGTTGAGATTATTTAACTCAAACCCTTGGCGCACAATAAACCACACCAACCAAGCGGCGGCTGCCAGCGTTGCCAGGGAAAATACAATTGAAACCACCTGAGGCAATGCGGTTGAAACCGAAGAGGTCCGTCGCACCGCAGGCTTTTTGTGACTAATTGACGAGGGTGTCAGGCGAGCAGAGGACGGAATGTGGCTCAAGGTTGATGTGGAATGGGCAACCTTTGAAGAGGCAGCGTGGCTGATGGAACTCGTATTGACACCACTGACCACCCTCAATCGCTGGAGCTTTTGGCTAACCGCAACTGGACGTTGCCCAGTCAACGACACCATTGCAACAACGCTTGCCCAGTAATGGCACAGAGATTGGTGGCTTGAATATCATAAATTCGCTGCAACATCGTCCGATCGCTGCTAACTAATACCACCAGACTGGTAGGGTGTGCCAAGGATTGGGCATAGGCGCATCGCCCCACCGCCAGCGACACCCGCGATCGCTTAGTCAACGATTGGTTGGTAGTGGATTTTAGGATCGGGTGGTGGGCGTGGTCATCACTAATTTGCCATCACTCGTGGCATAGAAATGATTAAACGCTCGGGCGATGCGTTCCAAGTCTGGATCAGGGGAGCGATCGAACAAAAACTTCATCTCCTCGTATACCACTTGAGGCACCACGCACCCACCCACTCGGCTAAACTCAAGCCACTCCCGTGGGGTTGCAGTAGATAACGCGTTGACATCAAGCACCAAAATCACGGGAGGGATCGTTGCCATAATTAACCTCCAATACCAAGACGACTCGCCAATGTGGGAGTTAACGGAAGCAGAATTGCAATCATCAGAAACAATGCCAACAGTCCCAAAGCCGCACGCGTATCATTTGGCTCAGAAAGCTCGTTGAGAGCCGGGGTTTCTAGATCCCGCTGTAGAAATAAAATGACGAGTAACCAATAGAGCGCCAGTGGGTTAATGATGGCAGCCAGCGCCACCACAATCAGCGTTGCTACCGTCGTACGTCCGGCGAGCTTTCGTCCGTAAATGGCTTGAACTACCCGTCCGCCATCAAGTTGTCCCGCAGGCATGAGGTTGACAGCCGTTAGCACCAACCCCAACCAGCCCACCACCACGAGGGGATTGACTGAGATAATCGGTTGTTGGATAGCCTCTGCTAAGAATAGCCGTGCCAGGATTCCAACCAGGATCGAACTTTGAAACAGCAGCGAGGGCAGGGCGATCGCTGCATCATTGTGGGACGATAGCAGCCCAATGACCAGCAGGACAAAGGACACCAACCCACCCAACGCCGGACCTGCGAAGGCAATATCAAACAACGCCGTTCGATTGGGCAAAAGCGACTCAAACCGAGTCAGCGCTCCAAACGAACCAATCTGTAGAACCGGGATGAGAAACGGTGGACTCAGACGCACTTGATAGTGGTGAGCCAACCAACGATGTCCCATTTCATGGACAGCTAGTACGGATAGGATGCCCAAGGCGATCGCTAAAGTTTCCCAAAACCGTGCCAAGTTGCTGAAAAAGTCAAATCCCAATAATAATCCCGATGCCTCCATACAGGTGGCAATCGTGGCGATCGCCAACCCCACCGCCAGTAGGGCTTGGGTCAAGCTGGTCGGTTTCGGATCATTGCTACTGGGGAGGACGACCACCACAGGGCGGCTGTCTTGATTGTCAACCAGGAAAAACAGGCGATAGCGATCGCCCAGACGTTCCTTGAGAGCATTGGTTAATTGGGCATGACTCTGGTCGGGGTCGCCCCGAAGATTGCCTTTGAAAATTGCACCATTTTGATAGGAGATGGTTTCTGTAGCAAAGAATGTATCGATCCCAAAAATGCCTTGAATCTCCTTGAGATCGGCGACTGGAATCGGAGCGATCGCCTGACCCAACTCTGGCTTGTTTGACTCTGGGGCAACGGGGGCATTGGCAAGGGCTAGGGTGGTTGGCGCAGAGTCCGCCAGGGGGGATGGTAGTGGGGCTTGTTCTGGTGGAGCGATGGAATCGGGCAAGGTTGAGTGGGTGCCTGTGGTGCGCAGCCGCTTCCCTAGGGTGATGTAGACCCCGATGGCTAAAACCAACAACAACAATACACTTGCCAGGCTCAGTTGGACGCCAACAGCGCCCAAGCCAAAGAAAGCCAACCAGGGCACCATCAACACAGCCGATCGCAGCCAAGCCAAAATCCCTAGCTTGCCAACGGATCGAGCCCGGTAGAACCCCCAACTCAGCACACCCAATCCCGCTAATAGAATCAGAACAGTAACCATTTGTTGCAAAAACCCTCTGTCAGTGGAGACAGAGCTGTGAGCACACCCGCTGCTGCCCATTTAGCTGTTAGCCAGCCGCTTTAGATAGCAAATAAAGAACCGCTGTGGAGATTAATAAAGTGTATCTCACACTGTTTGGATCAATGGTGCAGTGCAGATCAGTAGATGCAACCCAGTTCGCTCTGCCGTATCCTAAACTTAGCGAACTTCCTAAACCCAGTTCAATGGGCTAGTGCGATGAGCGAGTTTATTAATCAATTTCCCCTGAAACGATCCATTGTAGGGTGTGTTGAGTCAAATGGGTTTGGAAATGTCAAAAAAGCGACTTGTTAGCGATCGGCGATCGCGTTTAGGGCATGGCGCAGATTGCCCTGGTGCTGGGTTAGCAGTTGCTCGCCCGCTTCTGCTTCTAGCCCTGTCCAGTGCATCAGCAGGGCTAGCTTGACGTGACAACCACTGCGATCGAGCAGAGCTGATGCCGCTTGCCGATTGAGATCCGTCAGATCGATCAAGATGCGCAGCGCCCGATCGTAAAGTTTGCGGTTGGTCACGGCTACGTCTACCATACGATTGCCGTAGACTTTACCCAACTTCACCATCACCCCAGTTGAGAGAATATTGAGCGCCAATTTGGTTGCCGTTCCTGCCTTCAGCCGCGTTGACCCTGCTACAATTTCTGCTCCCACCAATAGGCGAATGTCTAGATCAACCGCAATCGCCACTTGGTGTTGGGGAACGCAGGCGATCAAGACTGTGGTAGCTCCCTGCTGTTTTGCCGCCTGCAATGCCCCATGCACATAGGGAGTGGTACCGCCCGCCGTGATCCCAACGACCACATCTCGTTCATTTACCCCATGGTGCTCGATCGCCAGCCTGCCATCCTCAGCGCGATCTTCTAACCCCTCCGAGCTACGCAGCAACGCCTCAGCTCCCCCTGCAATGATGCCCTGCACCCACTCCGGTGGTGTGCAAAAAGTGGGTGGACACTCCGCCGCATCCAACACACCCAATCGTCCACTGGTGCCTGCACCGACATAAAACAACCGCCCCCCCCGCCGCATGGCAGCCGCGGTGCGATCGATCGCCAACGCCAATTCCTGACGAGCAGCCGCAACCGCAGCGACCGCATTGGCATCTTCATGGTTGAAAAGTTCTACGATTTCCAGCGCCGTCATTTGATCGAGACCTTGACTAGCCGGATTGTTTTGCTCAGTCAGCAGGTGCCCACGCTCGGTCACACTATTGTTGAGACTGGTATTGTTGAGACTGGTGTTGGTATGGGGATAGGTCATGGTGTGGCAACTCAACAGAGAAGAGGTATTACAACAATCCTTCAAGCCGACGCCGAATGGCATCTAGTTCACTGGTCGAGAGATCGGAAGTACTCGTCTCCGGAGCTAGAGTAGGAGGAGTGTCTACCTGCCAGTCCGTTTGTTCCAGGTTGGTTTCCGGAGGGATAATCAACGTGCCCTCTTCAATTAGCTTGCACTCATAATTGGCACTTTGGCAAAATTCCTCGATTTCCTCCACCTCAAACGCTTCAATCGCGGCAGTGGCAAAATCCTGTGCTTCTAGCAGTAAGCTAAAGCGAGTGGCATCATCCTCCGATTCAAACATCAAAACCACGTTGCGATCGCCCAGTTTGACCGTATGAATCCCTTCATTTTCTGTCCGAGCATTAAAGAGCAACACAAACACACGCATAGGCTTCTCACGAATGCAACAACTGAAACCAACAACTGAAACTAAGTAGAGGTGGAGCGATCGATCCATGGCACTTTCGCGCCATGGTCTTTGTCTATCCTACGAGGGATTGCGCTGGATAAACAGGGTTGGTTTTTTTGATAAAACCGCTACTATCTAATGGGGTTCACAGAACTATCCCATCCACTCATCTCAACCAGATTAGTCACAACCGGATTAGTCATAACCGGATTAGTCATACGACCAGTTATCATGGCAAGTTCACCCGGATCAGGAAATCAACCAGAACCCAGATCGAGCCGCGGGTCAAAGCGGTTGTGGTGGCGGATTGGCTGGGGAGTGGGCTCAATCCTATTGGTAGGTGGCACGATCGGAGCCTATCGCGGCTGGGTGTTTCTGCATCGCGATCTAGTGCCGGAGGTAGAGCAGAGTTTGGGTAATCTGCTAAATCGTCCAGTGGATTTGGGCGAAGTGGAGGGAGTGGGGTTCTCTTCAATTCGATTTGGGCGATCGGCATTGCCCGCCACCGATATTGACCAGGATCAAGCCACGGTGGAAGGGGTAACGGTCAATTTCAACCTGTTACAAGCCCTGTGGAGTCGGCGGGTTGGGTTGGATGTCACCCTGGTTCGTCCCAATGCCTTCCTCGATCAGGAGAAGGATGGGCGCTGGGTAAGGACGGAACTACAAGCCCAAGAGGGCGGCGGTTTCATCAAAGTTGAACTAGATACCATTCGCCTACAGGAGGGAACTGTTACCCTCGCTCCCTACCCCCGACTCAATCCCGATACTCAAGAACCCGCCACCCCGTTTCAAGAAATCACCGTTGCGCCCTTAGACGGTCGCCTATCATTGCAAAATGACAATAATGAGCTTACCTTTGCCGCGACTGGTGAGTTGGTCAATGGCGGGGAGGTCGAGATCCGGGGCGATGCGGTGCTCGATCAGCAGCGCATCAAGCTGGTAGTGCGGGGCGAGGAATTGCTGGCATCGGAAGTCAACACGCTACTAAAGCTCCCGCTGAACCTGAGCGCTGGACGATTGTGGAGCAATTTAGAAGTTGAGT
>JAAUSV010000112.1 GCA_012032525.1 Leptolyngbyaceae cyanobacterium SL_7_1 | reverse complement strand
ATCCTGCGATCGCCCCTGATTCCCCAACTCCGGCAACCACTGTCAGCCCTCCGCCCACTCCAGAGGCAACCCCCGTCGCGGAAGCTGGAGGATTGCAACCCGTTGCGGCGGAGGACTTGCAGGAGGAATCCAACTGGGTGGACGACGTGGATGAAACCGCCGCCGTTTATGTTGAACCAGACCCGGAGGCAGAGGAACCGTGGGCAACCCTGGAGGACGTGCCGCCAAGCCAGGGTTGGCAGGATGGGGCAACCCTGACGGATACAATTATTGACGTGGAAATTATTGCGATCGAAGGATCAAACCCCTCAGCGGATGCTGCGACATCGATGGTGGATGAGGCGATGGTGGATGAGGCGATGGTGGATGAGGCGATAGTGGATGAGGCGATAGTGGATGAGGCGATCGTCTCCTCTGCTGTGGAGACGTTAGCCGCATGGATCGAAACCGACCGAATTCTGGGAATAGACCGGGTGGATGGGGCGGTGGACGTGGAAATTTCCCCGGAGACGGTTGAAACGGTTGGGATAGAGCAGTCCACCGATGTCGAGGTCTCGTCGGAGTTTGAGACGAATTGGGTGGATGATGATTCCGATCAGAATGTTGTTGCTGAACGGATCGAGGAGGCGATCGAAGAGCCGACTGAACCGCCCATCACCGAACCAGAGGCGATCGAAGTCACGGAACCCGTGGAGGCTGAGGCTTTTCCCGATCCGGTGTCTGAAAAATTGCCCCTTGCCTACGATCGAGCCGATGAGGGCGATTGGGATGCGATCCTGGAGTCAGTGGATGCCTTTCGTGGAAAAACCACCCCTCTGCGTCAGCCCTCCCGATTGGGGGCAGCCGACGAGGAAGAGTGGTTCTAAACTCAGCCACCCATCCGCTAGGCAGTCTTGATGCCGTTTGAGTCGGCGGTGGCAATCAACAAGCGTTCGATTTGATCGGGTGTGAGGGAGGGTCTGGCACTCAACATCAATGCCACAATGCCCGTGACATGCGGCGTTGACATTGATGTGCCTGACCAGCCGATGGATTCATAGTAGGCACCGGGAACCGTCGATCGCACCGTCACCCCCGGTGCGACAAAGAAATCTAATCGGCGATCGCCCGCCGGATTGGAAAAGTCAGCCACAACCCGGTTGCGATCGATTGCTCCAACCGCGATTCCTAGATTGTTGCGGCTAAATAGGGCAGGCTCGATCGGCGCTTTGGCGTAGTAGGGGAATCCACGCTCATTGCCCGATGCCATGACCGCAGTGACTCCGGCAGCTCTGGCTTCTCGCAAGGCGACACGGGTTTCCCGCATTGTCGGTTCGCCGGGGTAATTGCCCAAGCTGATATTGAGGATATTGGCTCCATTTGCCACCGCGTAGCGAATGCCTGCGGCTAATCGCGCATCTGCCCTGGCAGGGCTATCGTTGCTAAAATCGCGGGTGACGCGCACTGGCATAATCTTGACATCGGGGGCGACCCCCGTGATGCCAAAGCCATTTCTGCCTGCTGCGATCACGCCTGCCACGTGTGTCCCGTGGGCGTCTAGATCCATCGGGTCGTTTGCCACACCATCCTTATAAAAATTCCAACCCCGGACATCGTCCACATAGCCATTCTTGTCATCGTCAATGCCGTTGGCGGCAATTTCATCGACGTTGACCCAGAGGTTGTTGACCAGATCGGGATGGGTGTAATCGACGCCTGTGTCCAGTACCGCCACGGTCACGCCTTGTCCGGTAAACCCCTGCGCCCACACTTCTGGGGCATTGATCTGATCGAGATTCCACTGGGTAGTAGTGCGCACCGATCGAAAGCGGGGTTGCCCGATCGCTCCACCCACCGCCGCCGCCGCATTGGGCAAGCCATAGCCAAAATCGCCATCAAATGGGTTGGGTGCGGTGGTTAAGGTGTATTGCCCGGTTTCCTGGGGCTTGAAGCTAGTTACCCGTACTACATACGCCTCCCCTGCTTTGGCGGTAAATGTCACCTTTGCCCCATCGCTGAGCAGGTCAACGTCGTCATTTTGCACCACGAGTCGCCCTGTCTGCCGATCGATCACTTGTAGATAGGCATCAAAATCAGACGAATTGAGCTGAATGGCGACCCGCTGATCGATCGACCCTGCGGTTAATTGGTAATCGTCGGCAAACCGTCCCCGCCGCAGAGCGTTTTTACCATCCCTGGTGGTGAGGCTGCCGATTATTTTTTGCTTAAATCCCACCGATCGCGATCGGGTGGTTGATCGGGTTGTGAGGGCTAGGGACTGGGATAGGGAGGATTGAACCAGCGAGCGAGCGACAGAGCGGCGATCGTTACGAACGGTAGAAGCAAGTGCTCGTCCAGCAAACTGTTGAACTCTTCCTACGGGTTGGGTGAACGGGTAAGCCGTGGTTTGAATTGACGATCGATCCGATTCAATTTCAACCTGCCGCGTCCCCAACCGCCTTCGGGCTGAATTTGCTATTGCATTAAAAACCATGATTTGACTCGATCGCACCTTCGCGAATGACTACTTAAGATGACACACTCCTCGTCCATCCACACACCAAACAGTCAGAGCGTTGTGCTCTCTCCTTGTTATAACCACTCCGTCTTAGCTGAGGCGCTTCTTGTCGGAAAAATCATATGCTCCGGCAAATGCAAAATGGTGCAAATCACGATTTTTCCTGCTTCCAGCACCCTCACCACCCGGTTCAATTGTTTGTCCTATTGATGAAGGATTCGATACAATGCCTAATAACGCGACGTTTCCCTCATTTTTAGTACCTCCCGTGACTGTCACCGAACCTGGAAGCTACAAAGATACGGTTATCCTGCCTAAAACCAGCTTTGATATGCGTGCCAACGCTACCAAGCGTGAGCCAGAGCTGCAACGGTTTTGGGAAGACCACCAGATTTACGCCACTCTTTCCAAGGGCAACCCTGGCGAACCCTTTGTGCTGCACGACGGTCCCCCCTACGCCAACGGGTCGCTGCACATGGGACACGCCCTCAACAAAACCCTGAAGGATATCATCAACAAATATCAACTGTTGAAGGGACGCAAGGTTTGCTACATCCCAGGCTGGGATTGCCACGGCTTGCCGATCGAGCTAAAAGTGCTCCAGCAGATGAAACCCGAAGAGCGCCGCGATCTCAGCCCCTTAGAATTGCGCCGTAAAGCAAAAACCTGGGCACTAGAACAGGTCGATCACCAGCGGCAAACCTTCAAACGCTGCGGCATCTGGGGCGATTGGCAGCATCCCTACCTCACCCTCAGCCCAGACTACGAAGCCGCCCAGATCGGCGTATTTGGTGAAATGGTGCTGAAGGGCTACATCTATCGGGGGCTGAAGTCGGTGCACTGGAGTCCCAGTTCCCGCACAGCCCTGGCAGAAGCAGAGTTGGAATATCCCGAAGGACACACCTCCCCCAGCATCTACGCCGCCTTTCAGATGGTGAGTGCATCCGAGTCCGCTAGCGCGTTGACTCCCTATCTATCCACGTTGGGAGTGGCAATCTGGACAACCACGCCTTGGACCATTCCGGCAAACCTGGCAGTGGCGGTCAATCCCGAACTGACCTATGCCGTGGTCGAGGTAACGGGCAATAATCCTACAAAATTCCCCCACTTGCTGGTGGCAAAGGATTTGATCGATCGCCTCTCCCAAGGACTCAACGTGACGCTGACATTAAAAGCGGAGCTTTTAGGTGAGCAGTTGGAGTTCTCGACCTATCAGCATCCGCTGTTCGATCGCCAAAGCCCGATCGTGGTTGGGGGCGATTATGTCACCACCGAATCCGGTACGGGTTTGGTGCACACTGCGCCGGGACATGGGGAGGACGATTTTTGGGTGGGGCAACGCTACGGCTTGCCCGTGCTATCTCCAGTGGATGAGGCAGGAGTGATGACGGCTGAAGCGGGAGAGTTCGCCGGATTGAATGTCCTTGGGGATGCCAATCCAGCGGTGATCCAAGCCCTGACTGCTGCCCGTGTGCTGCTCAAACAGGAAACCTACGCCCACCGCTATCCCTACGATTGGCGCACCAAGAAACCGACGATCTTTCGGGCAACGGAACAGTGGTTTGCCTCTGTGGCTGGGTTTCGAGATCAAGCCTTGGCGCGATCGCCCAAGTTGAGTGGATTCCAGCCCAAGGCGAAAACCGCATCACCCCCATGGTGGCGGACTCGATCGGGATTGGTGTATTTCCCGGCAGCGCAGTTGGGGCGTACCGATCCCGGTGTTCTATGACGAGGAAACCAACGAACCGCTGTTGAACAAGGAGACGATCGCCCATGTCCAGTCCCTGTTTGCCGAACAGGGGTCGGATGCGTGGTGGGAATTGCCGATCGAAGAGTTGCTTCCCGCTGAGTATCGCCACAATGGACGACGCTACCGCAAGGGCACCGACACGATGGATGTCTGGTTTGACTCCGGTTCCTCTTTGGGCGGCGGTGGCAGCCCAGCGAGCAGGGATGCGCTATCCAGTGGATATTTACTTAGAAGGATCTGACCAGCACCGGGGCTGGTTCCAGTCCAGCTTGCTCACCAGTGTGGCGGTGAATGGATTTGCGCCTTACAAAACCGTCCTCACCCACGGCTTTACCCTAGATGAGCAGGGACGCAAGATGAGCAAATCCCTCGGCAACATCATCGAACCCGCCACGATCATTGAGGGTGGCAAGAACCAGAAAGCAGACCCACCCTATGGCGCGGATGTGTTACGTCTCTGGGCGTCGTCGGTTGACTATTCCTCGGATGTGTTGATTGGCACAACTATCCTCAAGCAATTGGCGGATGTGTACCGCAAGATCCGCAACACCGCCCGGTTTTTGCTGGGGAATTTGCACGATTTTGACCCGACCCACCATGCGATCGCCTACGACCAACTCCCCGATCTCGATCGCTATATGCTACACCGCATGACCGAGGTGTTTGCTGATGTCACCGATGCCTTCGACACCTACCAGTTCTTCCGCTTCTTCCAAACGGTGCAAAATTTCTGCGTCGTAGACCTCTCCAACTTTTACCTCGACACGGCAAAGGATCGGCTGTATATCAGTGCGGCGGACTCTGCCCGGCGGCGCAGTTGTCAAACGGTGTTGGCAGTGGCGCTGGAAAATCTCGCCCGTTCGATCGCCCCCGTTCTTCCCCATTTGGCAGAGGATATCTGGCAATACCTCCCCTACCCAACCCCCTGCCGATCGGTGTTTGAGTCCGGCTGGGTGAAGCTAGAGGCGCAATGGCAACAGCCCCACCTCGCCCAAACCTGGGAGCGGTTGCGGGAGATTCGCCAAGAGGTAAATCGAGTTTTAGAACAGGCGCGAGCAGAAAAGGCGATCGGGTCCTCCCTCGAAGCTAAAGTGCGGCTCTACGTTGCCGATCCGCAGTTGCAAGCCCTGCTGCACCAGTTAAACCCAACCAGTAGTTTGAGCGGCAATCACGTGGATGAGCTGCGCTATCTTTTCCTCACGTCTCAAGTCGAGGTGTTGGATTCACCAACTGGAATAGAGTCTAAGTACAGCACCCAGACCGAGGCAATAGCGATCGCCGTTGTAGACGCTGAAGGAGAGAAATGCGATCGCTGCTGGAATTACTCAGTGCAGGTGGGGGAGTCGAGTTTGCATCCACTCTTGTGTGAGCGCTGCGTGCCAGCACTGGCAGGAGAGTTCTAACGCTTCTTTGACTTTTGGGGTTGAAATCCACGGGTTGGGGCAGGCGATCGCGTCGAGGATGGAGGAGTAGATTCAGGACTAATCTTGCTTTGAGACTCGGTAGCATCTCGATCCTGCAACACTACGTACTGCTGGTTTTGCTCACGAATCTTTGCCGCCGACTCATCATAAAAGAAGGACAATAGGGCGAAGCGACGACCTTGGGTGACGGGCGTTGCTTCGTGCAACAGGGAGCAGGAGAAGATCACCGCTTCCCCCGGCTCCGGGCGATACCATTGCATGCCATATTCTGGAAACCAAAGACACCCCGCCCTCGTAGCCCCCATTCAAATTCAACGACATGGCAAATCGACGATGCACCGTACCCTTGGTTGTATTATCTCTGTGGCGATTAAAAAATCCCTGATTGGTGTCTTCGTAACAAGCAACCAGATGCCGCTCAAACCGGGTGATGCTGAATTGAAATACCTTCTCAATCTCAGGCTTGACCCGTTGCACCAGCAGGCGATTAACCTGCTGCAACATGGTTGGTTCTTCCAATAAAACATCGCGCCGCTTCTTAAATCCGTGGTCGAGGACTTCCACCGTTTTGCCATCGATCTGGCGCATAAAGCCCGAATCTCGCCCGCCATCTGCTTCATATAACTGAATCAACTGCTGACACAGGCGCGATCGAGCACGTTTGGGAATCAATAAAACCGGGGCTTGACGTTGTGCCATGGTTGGCGGCGCAAACACGGGAATGGCTTCGACCCATGCCATCACCTGCTCCACATGATTCGTTGTTGCTTGGATGGGAAAAACCCCCACAATTTGCAAATTTTGGTTGAGCACAAAGGTGGTGGGGGCGTAGGGCTGGGCATCTCCATCCGGCGTGGCGTGACAAACTCCGTATTGCTGGCTGATCGCCCGATCGAAATCCCAGAAGAGTTTGAAATAGGTGGGATTGGCAATCCAGGACTGTAAGCCCTCATCCTCCGGGTCGATCGTCACCCCAAAAAAGGGAACCTTCAATGCTTCTAATCGAGACTGCAATGCTGCAAAGTGCTGGAGCACCTGATAGCTCGGCTGGTGCTTGGAACTGCCCAGAAATGACAGGACGACGCGGTAGCCCCCCACTGTGTCAAAGTGAAACCGGGGGCTAGAGGTGGAGGCTGCCGTAAACCACGGAGCGGGATCACCGACGGCTAAGTGGGTCATTTGGGTCTCCAGTGTCATACAAGCTGTGGACGCAGGTGCTAAAAAAACCTAGTTTAATTGATCAATTTGTAAACGTTGTGTGAAACAAATTGAGCGACGATAGAGTCATTGCCCTAAAATCCCTGCCGAATCAAGCGATATGAAAGAGTTTCTGCGATCGCTTCACCCATTGCTGCCTCAAAAAGGGATTAATGCTTCCCGCTCCGCTGTGATCAATGGCCGCACCCCAATCCAGTGGGTGTTGCCCAACCAGTTGGCGATCGGGCGCTTGCCAACCATGGCGTTGTATGAACCCCTGGTGCAGGCAAATATTCAGGTAATTCTCTCCCTGTGTGCCCCTGCTGAGGGCATGTTGCCCGAAATCATTCAGCACAGCTTTGAGTGTGTGCGCTACATCTTGCCCGACAGCACCTACATCTACCCACTAACGGTAGAGCAGTTGACAATCGCCGTGGAGTTGGTGCACCAAACCTTCAGGCAAAAAAGCCAGTGTATATACATTGTTTGGCGGGGATAGAGCGATCGCCGACGGTGTGCATTGCCTATCTGTGTCACCACCATCAACTGGAACTCTGGGAAGCCCTCAATTGTGTCCGCCAAGTACGTCCCCACGCCCTACCGACGGATGGACAACTCCAAGTAATTCGCCAGTTTCTCAGCCAATCTCAAAAACAGCGCGATCGGGTCTAAGCCGACGTTTCACCTCCTACAATCGCTGAATCAATTTTTTTAGCTCATCGCTGGAGCGTTGGTGACGCATTGCCGAGATCAAACTCCAACCAATGTGGGGCATCGCCAAAACACTTGCTAGATGGGCACGCCATTTGTTCCAAGAACACAAGGCTCGCGACATCGGCAAGACTGTCCAAAAGCGATTGACCGAGCAGACAACCCCGTCACCCAAGGCGGTGACCTCGTGCCACCAACCTGCTGGTAGAAATAGAATTTCACCTGGATGGAGCACAACCTCTAAGCCGTGGGGCAAAGCGCTGGCAAACTTGGGGAACACTTGAAAATCGGGGGTTTCTGGGTAAACCTGACTGTAGACAGCCCGCAGCTTTAGCCCATGCCGGAGCTGCTTGTAAACCGGAATCGGGTAGAGATTATAGGTCTGGGAGGGAGGAAACAGCAGGATTTTCTTGCACCCATACAGTTGCATGAGGATGCCATCCATGGGGTCGTAATGCAGGCAGGAGGTATGTCCCCCCGGACCTACCCAAAGATTGAGAGACGTAGCAGGAAATTGCAGACCAAACCATGCTTCTGCCTGGTGCAGTGCTGGGGCGGCTTCTAAAGGAGTGCCCTTAAAGAACAACGAGCCAAGTAGAGGTCATGCTGCTTGGCGGCTCCAGTCTGCAAATGATTGGCATACTCAGCAAAGGTCATACTGCGGGCTTCGACACCGCTGCCTGAGCTTGTCCACTGCCGTTTGTCCTGCTGATAGCGGTCTTGTCCATAGTGACGGATTGGAAAAACGTAGTCGCCTAGCACCTGACAGAGGGAGTCTAGGTTCCAATCCGATGTGTCATCTAAGAGTCCACCAACCACAACTGGAATGCCGGGGTTGCGGTAGTGTAGCTGAAAATCCTTGTGGGCAAAAGCTGCCGTGTGGATCTTGTCAATCGATCGATAGAGAGAGAGTGGGTAGGGTTGGGCGATCGCGTGTTGGCGATTCTCTGAGCAGTGTTCTACAGCCATGGGATGACGGAGGATTTGCAGTCCAAAACAGTTGCCACTTCAGGGGAGCCATACCTGCCAATGCCAATTGAATCCACAATACTGACTGCTTGAGAGAAATCTAGGAGTGATTTGGAAGGATTTCGGGAGGAACGGGGAACGGTAGCCCCTCCAAGGGGGTGGCTACATCACAGTTGCTTAAGGCGATATCCTAAGCCGTGAACCGTTTCGATTAGATCCTCTGGAGCGCCAGCGGCGCGAAGTTTTTGGCGGAGGGTCTTGATATGAAATTTGACGGCGTCCTCCGTTGGTGCATCGTCCAGCATCCATAGGCGTTCAATAATGCCCGGACGACTCATGATCCGCCGACCATTGGAGACCAGCAGTTCCAATAACCGATACTCTTTAGGAGTCAGGCTAATTGGCTGATTGTCGTACTGTACCTCGTAGGTGCTGGAATCGAGGGAAAGCTCTCCCCAAGTAAGGGTCGATCGCGAACTAGGACTACCCCGTCGAAGCAGGGCGCGAATCCGCGCCATCAGTTCTTCAATGTCGAAGGGTTTTACCATGTAGTCATCCGCTCCGGCATCTAGCCCAACGATTTTGTCAGCAATGGTATCGCGAGCAGTCAACATCAAAATGGGAACGGTAAAATGGCGATCGCGCAATTGTTGGCAAAACCGGACTCCGTCTAATTTAGGCAGGGTGATGTCGAGCAAAATCAGATCGTAGGTTAATGTTTCAAACCAGTCCCAAGCGGTTTCTCCATCGCGAGCCACATCGACCCTGTATTGACGGTTGCTCAATGCCTCCGTCAACATGTCGGCAAGTTGGATGTCGTCTTCGACTACTAAATGCGCATTGTGAGGAACCAGTGGGCGTATGCAACGGATGGTGTCGTGTTCACCTTACCCTTTTGAGCAACCCTTGATGTTTGCGGTTTGACTTTATGAAATGGCTCCATGAAGGCAAATGGATTACCGGTGGGTTTATTGTGACGTTGGTTGTGACCGGGGCAGTAAGCTTTACGTCGTATCAAAACTCGGTGCAACTCGTCAACAGTGCCCGTCAGGTGCAACAAACCAACCAATTACTCGATGCGCTAACGGATATTTCTGCTCTGTTGTCGGATGCGGAGTCGAGGCAGTGGAGCTACATCGTATCCAACGATCCAGATGAGCTGACACAGTACACGGCGGCTGTTGAACAATTGCGGCTAGCGCTTGACAAGTTGCGCCGACCCTTAGCTGATACGTTTGTGCAACAGCAACGCCTGGCAGCATTGGAAATCCTGATTAATCGGCGTTTGGATTTGTTTGAGCGGGCGATCGCCCGCTACAGAAGTGAATACCCCCTCACCCCCACCGATCCCTTCATCGCCCATGCTCAATCCAATCTCGACCAGATTCGCCAGATTATTGCTGAGTTGGAGCAGAAAGAGGAGGAATTGATTGCCATCCAACTGGAAGCGGTCAGTTCCAATTCTCGTACCCGCATGGTGATTGAACCTGTGGGCACTGTGTTGACCTTCACCATTTTATTGGGTGTGTTTGGCATGCTCTATCGGCAATTACTCAAACGTCAACGGGCAGAGGCATTGCAGCAAGCCCTAACCCAAGAGAAGGAACTAAGCGAGTTGAGGCTGCAACTATTTTCGATGGTCTCCCACGAATTTCGCACTCCTTTGAGTCTGATTTTGGGTTCATCCCAGCTACTAGAAGAAGGACTAAAAAAAACCATCGAACCTGCCCGGCTCAAAAGTCTGTATCGAATTCAGTCGTCAGCCAAGATGATGACGCAGTTGCTCAACGACATTTTGATGTTGGCAAGAGCCAATGCGGGAGAGTTAGAATTCAATCCTAAATGGACGGAGATCCAAACATTTTGCTTGAATTTGATTGAAGATTTTCAAGTCAGCCATCCTGCGAAGCGATCGCTCTGCTTCACTCAGCACGGCGATCGCACCCATGTCTGTGTAGATGAGAAATTACTGTATTCAATCCTGAGTAATTTATTGTCAAATGCGGCAAAATTTTCACCACAAAATAGCACTATTTATTTCACTTTATCGAGTCAATCAGATGGGATTCAGTTTCAAGTTCGCGATCAGGGCATTGGTGTTTTAGATGGCGATCGGGCGCGATTGTATGAACCCTTTAACCGAGGGAAAAATGTCAAGGAAACCAAGGGAACGGGGCTAGGGCTTGCCGTTGTCCAGCGGTGTTTGGCGTTGCATGGAGGAACGATCGCCATGGTGAGTCAAGTCGGCGTTGGTACAACCTTCACCGTCACCATTCCCCAAACGGATGCTCCGCTAGATTCTAATTCAAGCGAAGAAAACTGAAACCTAGTTCCCAATCCCTTTATCCAGTGATGTATTTAATTCATAACCAGTGCCTTATTTTCCTATTAGTTAGCCTCGCAACCATTTCAACCATTTCGGTGGCTCCAGCGGTTCCAATGGGAATTGAAAAGATTACCTTTGATCTATCCCGTCTTGCTGCGAATGGGTTAGTGGGTCCTCCCCACGGATTGCGATCGCTCAGCTACGAGTTTTGTATCCCCGCCACGGCTGAGGCGCTGGCGGAAGTGCAGGCGATCGATCCTACCGTCCACTTCTATCCCCACTCCGCAGGACGCATTGGTTGCACCAGCGAGCAGTATTTGTGCATCGGCAACACGCGCCAACCCAATTGGCAACAGGTGCTATTGGGCATTGCTCAGTTGGAGTATGTGGAGCGCATCGACGAATTTTTTGGAGAATAATGGCGCTGCCTAGACCCCGGCTGCCTTGATGTAGGCGATCGCCAAGGGAGTCAGTTTTTCTTCGAGGGCTGCAATCACGGCGCGATCGGCATCGGACCAGTGGCGAGGAGAGCCAAATACACAGGGTTGCAAGATCCCCCACATGACGCCATCCTCACAGAGATGGGCGTGAATTAGGGCGCGGTGTCCAAAATACTGGCGCTCAAATTCTACATTGACAACGCTCGCTGCCGCTGTTTCTACGTCTTCTACATAGACCGATGGATCAGCCCGCATTGCGGCTGCATAGAGCGGGTCTTCATCGATTAGACCATCGGGTTCGGTTCTCCAGTCGGAATCGGTCACGTCTGGGACATCGGGCTTGCGTCGATAGCAGTAAGCCGTTTTGCACACCAAAGTCGCGGGGTTGCGCAGGTAGAGGAAGCAGCGATCGGTCTGTAATACCTCACACAGAGGAGGCAACAGCGCCGGAAAAATTGCGTAGGGATCGCTGTATCCATCCAACACGGCTTGAAGTGGCGATGGCAAAGAGTGACTCATAGGGCAAATGGGTGAGAATACATGGGCTATAAGCACAGGGGTCGCCTGCACTTATAGCGTTGGACACGCAATTGAGGGTCACGTTATTGAGGGTCGTTATTGAGGGTCGCGGCGGGAGACAGCCCCGGTGGTCTCTGGAGACCCGATCGCAGTCGTTGGTGTCTCTGCCTCCGTTGCAGGCACCCGTCGCAGCTTAGCACCAATACCACGCAGCTTGTTGTCTAGGTCGTCGTACCCACGATCGAGATGCTGTAATCCTTGAATGGTGGTGACGCCTTCGGCTGCCAGTGCCGCCACCACCAGTGCCGCCGATGCCCGCAGATCGGTTGCCACCACAGGTGCACCCGATAGCAGGGGCACTCCCCGGACAATGGCGTGGGTTCCCTTGACGCGAATGTCAGCCCCCATGCGGTTTAGCTCCGCCACGTGGCGCATGCGGTTTTCAAACACGGTTTCGGTAATGACGCTATCTCCTTCGCTCAACGTCAACAGCGCCATGAACTGCGCCTGCATGTCGGTTGGGAAACCAGGGAAAGGCAGGGTTTCGATGTCGGTGGCGAGCCGCTGCCCACCCGGACGAACCGATAAGCGATTGGGGGCTTCGGCAACAATGTCCACCCCGATCGCCCGTAGCTTGGCAATCACAGCGGCAGAGTGATCGGGAATCACGGGGGCTAGGCTCAACTCCGATCGGGTGATTGCCCCTGCGATCAAAAATGTCCCGGTTTCAATTCGATCGGGGATGATGCTGTAGTCAGTGCTGTGTAAGCTGGGCACTCCAGAAATCATAATGGTTTTCGTTCCGGCTCCCTTAATCCGGGCACCCATCGCCCGGCAAAAATTAGCCAGATCCAGTACTTCCGGTTCCTGGGCAGCGTTTTCAATGATCGTTTCCCCATCTGCCAAGGTTGCCGCCATCATCAGGGTTTCCGTGGCTCCCACGCTGGGAAAATCCAGGTAAATCTTGGCACCCTTGAGGCGTTTGTGCACCCCCCGAATGTAGGCATTGACCGTGCCGTGCTCGATCTGAACGTCGGCTCCCATGGCTTGCAATCCTCGCACGTGCAAATCCACTGGACGGGCTCCGATCGCGCAGCCACCGGGCAGGGGGCACCCGCGCCACCCCTAG
>JAAUSV010000111.1 GCA_012032525.1 Leptolyngbyaceae cyanobacterium SL_7_1 | reverse complement strand
ATCGACATTGGAACAATCGGTTTTCCATTGGAATGGTGAGAGTAATCTTCAGATACCTTCTCCTCAGATTTTTTATAGACGAGAATAAAACTCAATCTACTGAAAAAGCTTACTAGTAAATCTGAGTTGGATAAACCCTACATAGAACTTGACTAGTGATGAAGGTTGTCTACGATATTTCCCACCTTGGGTTTAGCTACTACTTCCCACCCGCCAAAGGAGTCTCCAGAGTTGTTGAAAACCTGGCATACGGACTGAAAGACTCCACCGAGTGCGAAGTCGTATTCTGCTCCAATGGTTCCTCTGCTCGGCTCAACAATGTTCTCGATTACCTCCAAGCCAATCCCCAGCTAGCGACCGTTCCCTTTCCCTACAAAAACCCGACCTTTAAGCGCAGCTTATACAGCGCTCAGCGCCAGCTTTTCAAGCAAATTGATGGGGCACCCAAAACCAAAGGTTCCATACTTAGAACTGTGAGAAAAGCCTTGGGAGGGATCGATCGTGCCACCGATCTATTCCATCAGCCCATCGACCCCAAAATTCTCACCGACGCCCATATTTATCACTCTCCCTACGAAGCCATTCCGCTACAGGTTAGGGAAGCACCCCACATCAAACCATTTCTAACCGTCCACGATCTCATCCCGATTCTGCATCCCCACTATTGCCAATCCAGCCAAAAGGCTCCGCTAGAAAAAATTTTAGAGAGCTTGACTCCAGAGTCTTGGGTTTTCTGTGTTTCTCAAGCTACTAAAACCGATCTTTGCAATTACTCAAACACCATCGACCCCAGCCGAGTCATCGTCACCCACCTTGCCGCCTCCGATCGCTTCTTCCCCTGCACCGATCCCCAAACCCAAAGCCAAATTCGCAGCAAATATGGCATCCCCAACGCTCCCTACATCCTCAGCCTCAGCACCCTCGATGCCCGCAAAACATCGACCACACCATCCGGTGCTTCGTCAACTTAGTCCAACAAGAAAAGATCGACGATCTACACCTCGTCCTAGTGGGTGCAAAAGGACAAAACTACGACACCATCTTTGCCGAGATCGCCAACAGTGCCCTACGCGATCGCATCATTATCACTGGTTATGTAGATGACACCGATCTAGCTGGCATCTACAGCGGCGCGATCGCCTTCGTCTATCCATCCTTCTACGAAGGCTTTGGCTTACCTCCCCTCGAAGCGATGCAGTGTGGCACTCCCGTCATCACCTCCAACACCTCCTCTTTGCCCGAAGTTGTGGGCGACGCAGGTATCCTGCTTGACCCCACCGACAGAGAAGGGATGTGCCAAGCCCTACTAGAGCTTTATAGCCAGCCCGATCGCCGCCAACACCTGTCAAAAAAATCTTTAGAACGGGCGAATTGCTTTAGCTGGGAGAAATTTACGCAAGCAACCATCGCTGCGTATAACGCTGCTTTATCTAGTTGAAGATTTACTGATATCTGCAATTTTTCTCCTGAATAAAATAACCCAACTTGAAACATTGCTATAGGAGCGATAGCGATCTGAAGGGGATGGTGAACAGAAGATCCCCGGCTTCTTCAAGAAGCCGGGGATCTAAGTGAGCAGCCATTTCAATTAAATTAACTACGGCAAGTCTATAGGGAGTTTGCGGTGCAAACCTTGTCATTATTTGAAAATTCTCAAGTTAAACGCATGAGCTCTACAATCCTGTATGATGCCAGACCGCTTCAGCCTGAGACTCGTCACTGGGGACCCGGTGTTTTTCTCAACAATGTTTTAGAAAGGCTTGCACCAGAGTTTTGTTTGGTTGGTAGGGCGCAGGGTTTTGCAGATGCTAAGGATTTGCGAATTAGCACATGGACACCTATCCCCCGATCAAACAAACTGATGTTTGAATTTAGCTTGGTGGGTGCTTCCACCCTACAATCTCTATTGGGGAACCAACCATCTCTTGCCCCAGTTTTGTTTCGGCAAATCAACCGTCCTGACCGTCCACGATCTACTGATTCTGAAACACCCAGACGACCAACCCTATCCCCAATATTACGCCCAGCGATTTGTATCCTCCCTGCGTCGCGCCGATCGCATCGTTGCCATTTCAAAAACAACCGCAAGTGATTTAATCGATCTCTTTCCCTGGACAAAAGACAAAATTACGATCGCCCTACAGGGATATGAACAATCCCTGTTGCCCAGAAAAGACTTAAAAACCATTCGAGAACGGTTTCCCTACCCCTATGTGGTCATGTTGGGTGGGCATCGACCCCGCAAAAACCTTGCTCTAGGGATTGAAGCCGTTGCGCTCTTGCAAAAACAAGGCGTGCCGATTCGCATCCTGCTGACGGGAGACGTTCATGGTTGTTTTCAACCGCTCCTACAACAGTATCCCGATGCCGTGCAACGAACGGGTATGTTGACCAGAGGAGAACTTGCCGCGTTATTGATTTATTCGCAAGCCTTGTTGTCTCCCTCGCTCTATGAAGGGTTTGGGCTACCGTTGCTAGAAGCGATGGCGGCAGGTTGCCCTGTTCTTGCCTTGGATACACCGATTTATCGGGAGGTCGGCAGCGATGCGGCGCTACTGGTGCCTCACGACCCAGAGGGTTGGGCAAATGCGCTCGATCGCCTGCTCCACGATTCGATGCTCAGAAAAGAGCACATTGAACGAGGGTTTGAAAATCTGAAGCGATTTAATTGGGACAAGACGGCGGAGGTCTACAGCAAGACTTTCCATCAGCTCCTCAACTGATCAAGCGATCGCAGTCCTAACTCATCCGTAAATAAAAGCTGACTGACTGACAAATCTCGTTCCCAGGCTTTGCCTGAAATAGCATATTAAGTTACGAACTTTTTCTGATGAAGTTGTGCGGATTTCTTTGCCAATTCCTGAAAAACTGGGACAGCATCTCCCACGAGTAAGATGGACAGTTAAACGAGAACGCACGTGACAGTGACAGCTCTAATCAATTTGCGTCTGTCACTCTCTCAATCGGTCAATTTGACGCACTTCGTTTCCATGCTCCGCTTGGTAAACGTTGCTCTGGAGGCTTTGCCTCCCCCGTAATGTCCTTGAGGCAGAGCCTCTAAACGGGCGTTGCTAGGCTCTGCCCTGGCAACGAGAGAATTGCCTAGATTGGGTCGGTTTGGTTTTCTTGTCCTACTCTGCTTGGAAATTCATGAAGCACCCTGTGTCTGAACGAAATCGTGAATACTTTCGGACCGATCATCTCAAAGATGATCTCAAGAGGCGTTCCGTTCGGGGTGGCGTGACGACAATGCTCTCCCAAGCCTGCAAATTTGCCCTGAGCTTGGGGTCAAACATCTGGTTAGCGCGATTACTCACACCCGATGATTATGGATTGGTGGGCATGGTCACTGCTGTGACTGGCTTCATTACCCTGTTTAAAGATTTGGGCTTATCAGAAGCCACCATTCAAAAAGAAGACATTACCCACGAACAGGTCAGCGTCTTGTTTTGGGTCAACATTGCCCTGAGTGGGGCAACTGCCCTGATCACCGCAGCACTGGCTCCTGTGTTGGTTTCCTTCTACAACGAACCCCGGCTGCTTTGGGTGACGCTGGCTCTTGCCAGTGGCTTTATTATCAACGGACTCAGCGTTCAGCACTTTGCTTTGCTCCGTCGCCAGATGCGCTTTGATGCCTTGGTGACGATCGATGTTCTCTCCAATGCAGCGGGCATCGGCACTGCCATTGTCACCGCCCTCTATGGAGCGGGCTACTGGGCATTGGTCTGGTATCCGTTGGTCACTGCTGTGGTCAACTGCGCCTCTGTTTGGCTGGTGTGCCGTTGGCGTCCGGGGTTGCCGCTGCGCCATGTGGGGGTGCGATCGATGGTGCTGTTTGGTGGTAATTTGACCGGGTTTAACGTTGTCAACTATTTCGCTCGCAACCTCGACAACGTTCTGATTGGTCGCTTTTGGGGTGCTCAGTCGCTGGGGCTATACACCAAAGCCTACCAACTGCTGCTATTGCCCCTGCAACAAATCAATGGACCCTTTGCAGCGGTGGCAGTTCCAGCCCTGAGCCGACTGACAGAGACGCCCGATCGCTATCGCCAAGCCTATCTGCGCGTCCTGGAAAAGCTCACCATCATCACCTCCCCACTGGTGGTGTTTATGATCGCCACCTCCGATTGGTTGGTGACATTTCTCTTGGGGGCGCAATGGCGAGATGCCAGCACCATCTTTTTGTTATTGGGGATTGTGGCATTGACCCAGCCCGTTGCAACACCACTGGTTGGATTTTTATTACCCAGGGTCGCACCAGAGATATGTTTCAGTGGGGCATCGTTGGGAGTACGCTTTCGGTGATTTCGATCGTGGCAGGGTTGCCGTGGGGTGCCACCGGAGTCGCCGCCTCCTACTCGATTTCAGGATTGCTAATTCGCACTCCCCTGTTGTTTTGGTATGTCGGACGCAGTGGCTCCGTCAAAACCGGGGATTTGTATCGCACCATGGCACCCTCGACGATCGCGTCGCTCTGCGCCTTGGGGGCGATGTTGGCATTGCGCTACTTGACTCGGATTACCGATCCGTTGTTGGGACTGGTGCTGGCGGGAACGGTGACTGCTGTTGTAACCCTATTGGTGTTGCTTGCAATGCCAACCGGAAGAATGGCATTGCAAGATTTCAAAACCCTGCTGTTGCTTCTAATCAAAAACAAAGGCAAAAAGCCCCAGCTATAGATGGATTGACCCCATGGCTCAATCCTCTATCCATCAGCCGTGAGCACATTGACTCCTCTTTACCAACCCTGTATCCCTACCAATCATCAGTCAACTCTGAGTAAGACCCCATGAAAATCCTGATTACCAACACGGTTGCACTCAATGGTGGAGATGCTGCCATCCTCTTGGCAATTATTGATTTGTTGCGGAGTGAATTTGGCGAGAATACAGAATTTATCCTCTACGACAACCAACCGCAGATTGCGCAACGGTACTATCCAACCTTGCAATTCCGCCAGCAACTCTATTTGCAAATTGCTACCCTGCTTGCCCTGAAGTCGCTTGGGCAGTCTTGGCTCGGACGAGGACTGCGACAGATTGTGCAACTCGGATGGCAACAAACCGTTTGGTTCCATCGCTATCGCTTCTATCTCGCCGCCTGGTGCGGTCGCCACCGTCTACCAGCCATCAGCCGATTGTTGCTCAACCCAGTGGAGTGGCAAGATTTAGAGCATTACAACTCCGCCGATCTAATTGTCAGCACTGGAGGTACGTATCTTGTAGAGAAGTACTCCCTGGCGGCTAGAATCTTTGACTTCCACATCTCGCTGCTGTTGGGAAAACCGTTGGTATTTTACACTCAGTCGTTGGGTCCCTTTGCCAACCCTGGCAACCGCACCAAATTGCGGCAAATCTTCGATCGCGCTCTGTTGATTCTCCTGCGGGATGAAGCCTCCCTGCGCCATATTCAGGCGTTGGGTATTCGAGGAAATAATACCCAGGTCAGTTCAGATGTGGTGTTTGCCTTGAGAACCCAACCCACTCCCCTTGGCGATCGCCCCGCCGTCCTGTCTACTGGTCGCCCCCGCATTGCCATTTCGGTGCGCTATTGGCATTTGTTTAACCACATCTCCCCCGAACTAGGACTACACAACTATCGTGCTGCCATCGCTGCATTGACTCAATTTTTAGTCAAAGACCACCAAGCGGAGGTGACGTTTCTATCCACCTGCCAAGGCATTCCCGAATATTGGACGGATGATTCCCAGTTTGCCACCAGCATTTTTGAGTTATTGCCAGCCGAGGTGCAAGCCCATGTCAGTGTTAATCGGGAGTTTCACACCCCGCAAACCCTCGTGGAGTGGCTGAGTGCCTGCGACATGATCGTCGCAACCCGGATGCACATGTGTATTCTCGGTTTGGTGGCAGGTACACCCGTGTTGCCGATCGCCTATGAATTCAAAACCAAGGAACTGTTTAATCGCCTAGGTATGGGGCAATGGGTACACGACATTGAAACGATCGACGATGAATCCTTAGTCTCCTCAGCTAAGAAGTTTTTGCAGGCGTTGCCCGATATTCAACAAATTCTCCCCAAAGAAGTGGCAAAAGAGCGAGAGCGTGCCACCGAGTCAGGGGCGCTGGTGAAACAGGCGTTTGATCAATGGCAGGCTAAAAATTCGTAGGTTGGGTTGAGCAAGGCGAAACCCAACCGAAGTAATACCAACGTTGGGTTTCACCGAATTGAGAGGACATCTGAAAAGGGCAATTGTTATCCGAACCGCCCCCAACTCCCCAAAATTGGGGGACTTTCAATCCGTTTTGTGTTCAAAGTCCCCCAAACTTGGAGGATTTAAGGGGGCGACCATCAAGCAATCAATACTTCTTAAACATCCTCTAAAATGAGCAAACTAAAAAGTTTTTACATGGGCACTGTAAGAATTTAAAAAATCAAGGAACCAATTTTTTCTCGGTAAGTCAAATTAACTAATCAGTATCAAAATTGCCTGGTAAATATCGCCTCAAACAACAGAGTTTACTGAGCCAAGGAGAACTGCATGAAGATAGCCTTTTTCGTCGATCGCTTTCCAGCCCTATCTGAAACATTTATCCTCAATCAAATTACTGGATTGATCGATCGAGGGCATGAGGTAGATATCTATGCCGATCGCTCGGATGGTTCCACAAAAGTCCATCCGGATGTTGACAAATACAACCTGTTAGAGAAAACAACCTACGTTGGTAAACCTGATCATCGAGTTTGGCGATTGCTTAAAATTGCCCAATTGCCCCTGTGGAATTTTGTCAAACAGCCTGCGGCATTGCTTCAAGCCCTCAACGTCAAACGTTATGGCAAACAGGCGAGTTCCCTAACCTTGCTCTATTCAGCCGCCCACATGCTGGGAAAAGACAGAAAGTATGATATTATTCAGACTCACTTTGGACCCAATGGATTAGAAGCCGTTTTCCTGAGAGAAATGGGAGTAATTCAGGGTAAAATTGCTACTCAGTTTCATGGCTATGATCTGTCCGAATATGTGCAGCGCTATGGACGAGAAATCTATCGAGAATTATTTAAACAGGGTAATGTATTTCTTCCCATTTCCCATCACATGAAATCGCGATTGATCGAGCTTGGATGTGACAAAAATCGGATCAACGTTCACCACGTTGGGGTCGAATTAGAGCGCTTTAACTTCACTCCTAGAACCCAGCCGATTGATGGAGTGACCCAGCTCATTACCATCGCCCGGTTTGTCGAAAAGAAGGGCTTGGAATATGGGATTCGTGCAGTGGCAGCATTAATTAAAGCAGGGATTAATGTCACCTATTCCATTGTGGGAGATGGCGATCGACGACAAGCATTACAAGCCCTGATTGATTCTTTAGGGGTCGGCGATCGGATCAAATTACTGGGTTGGAAACCCCAGCCAGAGGTGATTCAATTGCTCAACCAATCCCACATCATGCTGGTTCCCAGTGTCACCAGCCACAGTGGTGACCAAGAGGGAATTCCTACAGTGTTAATCGAAGCTGCCATGCTGGGATTGCCAGTGGTGAGCACAGAGCACAGCGGCATTCCAGAGGTTGTGCACCACGAGATTTCAGGGTTTCTAGTGCCGGAACGAGATGTCGATGCCCTTGCAGAGCAGTTAGGTTATTTAATTCAGCATCCAGAATTATGGGCTGAAATGGGTCGATCGGGTCGATCGATCGTCGAGGAGCAGTTTGACATAGACAGGTTAAACACTCAATTGATTGCCATCTACACCGATTTAGTCCATTCAAACCTTAAGTCAACTGTCATGCTTTCGGCTTCTAGCTACGCAAACTAATCAATGTGGAGGATCATGAGCAATGCAAAACTTCAACAGCATTTCCTTAAGTAGTCAGGCTAGTGCGATCGTCAGTGTGATCATTCCAACCTACAATCGGGCTGACTTACTCTCCCGCGCCATTGATAGCGTCCTCAATCAAACGTTGACCAACCTAGAGTTGATCATTGTGGACGATGGCTCTACCGACAATACTGCTGAAGTGGTTAATTCCTTTAATGATTCGCGGATTCGCTACATTCCATTGGGCAAGAACTGTGGAGGAGGATATGCCCGCAACCACGGGATTCACCTAGCCACTGGGGAATTCATCGCCTTCCTAGACAGTGATGATGTCTGGCTCCCCGAAAAATTAGCAAGCAAGTGGCAGCCTTGAGCGAGAGCAGCGATCCTCAGATCACGGCTGCCTATTGCTCCTATCAGGAGGAACACGAACTCACCCAGCGCACGATTCCTGTAGTGGCAGATCGCACCGGAGATGTGTTCAACGATCTCCTCCAAGGCTGGTGCCCCCCCTCCTCTGCCTCCATTGTCAAGCGATCGACCCTCACCCAGATTGGTGGATTTGACGAAAGCTTGCCCAGTTTTCAAGACTACGATCTCTGGTTGCGACTAGCCCAAGCCTCCAACCATTTTGTGGCTGTGCCGGAGCCGTTGTTGATTAAGCATGTCCACAACAACCATCAAGTCAGTGTAGACCCTACCGCAAAACTCCGAGGGTTTGAGATTTTTCAACAACGCTGGAGTGAGACGATGAAACGTCGATTGGGGGTGCAATCCTATCAACGGTGGGTTGCCGACCACCTCTCCCACGTGCAACTTAGCCAAGTCAAACTTGCCCTTGCTAGAGGAAAGCGACTGCTGGCGTGGCAGCACTTCTTAGGAATGACACAATTTCTCCCCTACTCCTGGAAACTCATGCTCAAGGGATTATTCTTTGCGGCGTTGGGTGAAAAAACTTATGCATTTGTGGCTGAAGCCAACCAAACCTTGAGTAAAAAGACTGTAGAAAAGCTGTCAAGAGGATAATAGTGTGAAATTCTCCTTGGTGCTTGCTACGTTGGGTCGGGTGGGGGAGGTGGAACAATTTCTTGCCTCCCTCGCGCTCCAAACCTATCAAGCGTTTGAGTTAATCGTGGTTGATCAAAACCCTGACGATCGCCTCCTCCCTCTGATCGAATCCTACCGGGCACAATTTCCCATTCTGCATTTGCGTTCTGAAAAGGGCTTATCCCGCGCCCGCAATGTTGGCTTAAAGCATCTTTCGGGTGATATTGTGGCGTTTCCTGATGACGACTGCGCCTATCTGCCCACTGTTCTAGAGCAGGTTGCCGCCTTCTTCTCAACCCATTCCCAGTGGAATGGGTTAACCGGGCGATCGATCAATCAAGCTGGAGAAAATTCGGGAGGTCGTTGGGTGAGCCATCCCGAACCTGTGAATCGATTCAATGTCTGGCAACGGGGTATTTCCTACACAATCTTTTTGCGGCGATCGGTCGTGACTAGTGTGGGTTTATTTGATGAACAACTAGGGGTTGGCGCTGGCACCCCTTGGGGAGCCGCAGAGGAAACCGACTATCTACTACGGGCTTTGGATGCGGGCATTTATTACAATCCAGAGATTCGTATTATTCACCCCGTCCTTGTGACGCCTGCCACTCCAGAGCCATCCCCTGATGCCCCCGTGCAACCACCCAAAAAACAGTTTCTCAAGACCTATGCCTATGCCTTGGGAATGGGCTATGTGTTGCGGAAACACAATACTGTATGGTGGTTTGTGCTTTACAACTGGGGGCGTCCCTCCCTTGGGCTACTACTGTCCCTAGTGCGGGGTCAATTTGACCAGGTGCGCTCCTATTGGGCGACCCTGCGGGGCAGAGTCCGGGGATGGATGCAGTGGGCATAACCTCCAGGAATGTTGAATTGAAGTTGTCGTGAAGTTTTCTGAAACCTACGACAACGCTATGAAGAGTGGGGTGGATCTTGATCGCTCGGATCTGTTTACTATTGCGGGTCAGTTCATGAATCTCTACCTCTATTTGCGCCATTTCCCACCCCAAGGCGATCGATTCAACGAAGGGTTGACCAAGGCGGTGCATGGGTTGGCATCGGGGCTAGTAGAGTGCGGAGCCTCGGTGACGGTGTTGTGTGAAGCCTCTGCCACCGAAACGAGTGTGCACCAGTCTGCGGCAGGCTACAAAATTCACTGTTTTGTCCAGCCGATTCAACACCGACCCTCCTTCACCCTTTCCCCAGAGTTGCGTCAGTTTCTTCGTCAACTCGATCGCCCCAGTCTGGTGATTCTCAATGGCATTCTCCACCCCAGCGTCTATGCCATGTCGCGCCTCTTGAGACGACAAAAAGTTCCCTATATCATTGCCCCCCACGATCCCTACAATCCAGCAATTTTCAAGAAAAATGCCCACCTGAAGTTGCCCTATTGGTATTTGCTCGAAAAGCGCATGCTCAATCGGGCGAGGGCAGTGCAAGTGCTCGATCCCCGCCATGAGCAATGGCTGAGGCAATTGGGAGTGCATTCGGCGGTAATCGCCACCCCCAACGGTTTTGCCACTGAAGATGTGGTGGTAGAGGCGGAAGCGGGGGCGATCGATCGAGACCCAGTGCGCTTGTTTTTCTTGGGTCGGATCGAAACCTACAACAAGGGGTTGGATCTGCTGTTGGATGCCTTTGCCCAGGTAAAGCAGCAACACCCGGTGCAGTTGACCCTACAAGGACCCGACTGGGGCGATCGCGCCACCCTAGAAGCCCAAGCCGCCCAGTTGGGCATGGCTGAGCACGTGACGTTTTTGCCACCCGACTACGACAAATCCCCCGCCTTGCTAGCGGCGCACCACGATATTTTTTGCATCCCATCCCGGTTTGAAGGGTTTAGTATGGCGGCGCTAGAGGCGATGTTGGCAGGGCGAGTGTTGTTGGTCTCAGAGATTGCTGGCATTGCCCCCTATGTGCAAGCGAGTGATTGTGGGGTGGTGGTGCAGCCCACGGTGGAGGGTATTCGGCAGGGCATCGGGGAGTTGTTGCAGCGGCGATCGCAATGGCACGCCATGGGACAACGCGGGCGATGGTATGCCCTAGAGCATCTGCAATGGGACAAAATCGCGGCGACGGCTCTCAAGCACTATCAACAGCTTGTTTCCTAATTTTTTAGAAGGATGATCTATGCGCGTTCTTTACCCCATCAACCTCGATCGCTGGAAGTTTCCCATTGCCACCTGTTTGCGAGAATTGACGGTGCGAAACCCCCAGATTGACTTCTATTCGTTTAGCAGCCCCACCTCCGATGAAGATCGGCAACTGGGGGAACACCTGTGGAGCCGATCGCACATTCACAAGATTTCCACGATCGACCTATTAAAGCAATCCTTTGATATCATCCACCACGCCTCCGCCACCCCCCGCAACCTGACGGCAGCCACCCTGGCGAGAACCCGCAGTTTGGGTAAGTGTGTGCACATCTTCACCGCTCCAATCCAACCCCACACCACCGACGATTTCTACAAGCAGTATGTGGAGTCAGTCCGACGAGCAGACGTGGTGGCAGCCGTTAGCCATGCCGTTGCCAACGACATCCACGCGCAACTCGATCGCAAAGTCGATGCTGTCATCCCCAACGGCGTCGATTTGCAGTTTTTCTCAACTGAGGCTGCCGAACCTCTAGATTGTGAAGCGTTGGGTATTCGTCAACCCTATGTGTTGTTTGTGGGTGTGCTCACCCCCCGCAAGCGCCCCGATGTGTTTATGCAGGTGGCATCCCTGATGCCCACCATCGATTTTGTCATGGCAGGGGGGTTCTACACCGCTGAGGAAGAAGCGCAATTTACCAAAGCCGCCCAGGAGCATGCCAATCTCAAACTGTTGGGGGCACAGTCGCGGACGCGGGTGCGATCGCTGATGGCAAAGGCAACGGCGTTGGTGTTTCCCTCCGAGTTAGAAGGGCTGCCCTTGACGGTATTGGAAGCCCTAGCCATGGGGTTGCCAGTCTTGGCACAACCCAAATCGTCTCTACCAGAAGCGGTGGTGGAGGATGTCACGGGTTGGCTTTTGCCCGTCGATCGCCCCCAACTCTGGGCAGACAAGCTCAACGAGATTCTCCAATGGTCCGATTCGCAGCGCCACGACTTTGCCCAACAAGCCCGTGGGTTTGTCACAAAGCACTATTCCTGGGACACCATTGCTCAACAATATGCCGACTTGTATCAGCAGGTGAGTCGGATGCGTTAGCGATCGGCTGATCCAGCCAGTTTTGCAGGTGCCTTAGGGCGTTGCCTCGCCCACCCTCCACCGTTCACTTTGGACTCTGCTTATGCAACCTGACACCGCCGCCCGCATCGCATGGCTATTTCCCTCACTCGAACGAGGCAACTATTGGCATCCGATCTTGAGTGAGCTAACCACGATGTATCCCCAAACCCAGGTGTTTACGGGCGTTTGGTCGGGCTACTCCGAGGGCTACCACGATGCCTTTGCCGTCGAAGTGGTGGGCAAGATGCGATTTGTCGATACCGCCGCGACGGGCACGGGCTACAACAAGGGATTTATCTATGCGTCGCCCAAAATTATTGGACGATTGTTGGCATTTCACCCCAATTTGATTTTTGCCACCGGGTTTTCCATGTGGACAATCTTTGCCCTGCTGCTCAAGCCGATCGCCCGTTGGCGCGTGGTGATCACCTACGATGGCAGTTCGCCGGGGGTGGATTATCGGGGCGATCGCCTGCGTTCAACGGCTCGCCGACTCATGGGTTGCTCGCCAATGGGTTTATTACCAATAGCCAGGCGGGCAAAGCCTATCTCAGCGACGTGTTGGGTGTGCCGGATGCCAAAATTTTTGCCCGACCCTACCAAGTCCCCGATATCACTGCCCTGTTAAACCAGTCCGATCGAGCGCTCCCCAAACCCGCCCACCATCCAGTGTTTTTGTATATTGGGCAACTCATTCCCCGCAAAGGCTTGCAGCAATTATTAGAGGGTTGTCGCTTGCTAAAAGAGCAGGGCAGCCCGCCCTACACGCTTTGGGTGATTGGCGACGGGGCACAACGGCAAGAATTGCAAGCGTTTACCCAGCAACACCACCTAGAGGAAGTGGTGCACTGGTTGGGCTGGGTGGAGTATAGCCAGTTGGGAGCCTACCTGCAAAAAGCCGACGTGTTCGTTTTCCCGACGCTCGAAGATATCTGGGGAATGGTGTTATTAGAGGCGATGGCGGCCCATAATGTGAAGCGATTGGTGTTTTCTTCAACGGCGGCCGTGTAT
>JAAUSV010000110.1 GCA_012032525.1 Leptolyngbyaceae cyanobacterium SL_7_1 | reverse complement strand
TATTTGCCGATCGCAAAATTTAGCATCCCCTAAGTTGCCATGATCGGGCTGTCCCCGCAAGGCAGAGCCACAAATAAATACCCGTTTGGTTGTTTGGCGTTGGATTCATTACATTTACTGGTTTTAGATATAAATGTATATACCATTTTGTCTGTCCCAGTAATTGACTCACAGCGATTGGCTAATCACGCCTCGATTGCCCTAGCGCCAGGATTTTTTCCGCTACCGCCTCTGGCACGGGTAATACGGACAGCCTGTTTCCCTGCTTGACCACCACCAACTCCTCTGGGGTAAAGGTCTGTCGGAGGGTGTCGAGGGTGATTATGCTAGAAAACTCTTGGACAAACTCGACTTGAACCGTTTGCCAGCGCGGCGATTTCTTGGGGGATTTGGGATCGTAGTAGTGACTGTTTGGATCAAACTGGGTTGGGTCATCAATCCCCGATCGACAAACCTGCATCAAGCCCACAATCCCTGGTGGCGCGGCATTGGAGTGGTAGAAAAATACACGATCGCCCGGCTGCATCGATCGCAAAAAATTTCGCGCTTGATAATTGCGTACTCCGTCCCAGAGGGTTTCTCGATCGCGTGCCAAATCAGCAATACTATAAGCCGTTGGTTCGGACTTCATCAGCCAGTAGTTCATAGAGGGAGGAGGGACTTTAAAGGGGCTAATGGCTAACTGCCTTGTAATTCTCTGTTGAATCGTAGGGTTCTGATACAGGCAATGGTGAGGCTTCGGCGTCACCGAGGGGGCTTCTGCCACCTCCAACCGACGAATTTGAATTTGATCTAGGCGCGGACCTTCAGCGGAGGTGAGGGTAAGTTCGTGGTGGTTGTAGATATAGGATTCGCCTACGGTGGGGATTTTTTGCATTTGATAGATCATGAACCCCCCCAGGGTTTGGTAATCTTCGGCTAGCGGCAATTCCGAATTGAGCAGTTCGTTGACCTCCTCTAGATCCATTTGTGCCTGCACGACAAACGTGTATTCGTCCACCATTTGAATGGTCGGTTCTTCGTCTTCATCAGAGGTTTCACCAATAATCTCAGCCACCAAATCTTCGATCGTCACCAATCCTGCTGTGCCACCAAATTCATCGATCACAACCACCATGGCTTGTCGAGTCCGCTGCATCAGTTTGAGCAAGCGATTCAACGGCAAATGTTCTGGGACAAATTGTGCCGATCGAATCCAGGGTTGGATGGGACTCTCCAACATCAACAGTTGCTCAGCCAAGGGAGTTGCCAACTCTTTGAAATAGATAATGCCAACAATGTCATCTAGAGACTCCCCCGTGACGGGATAGCGAGAATGACCAGAGGTAGCCACTTCCTGCAATAGCTCCTGAAACGTTGCATCCTGGGGAATCGATACAATGTTGGTGCGTTGCACCATCACCTCATAGGCAGACACATCGGCAAACTCTAAAACATTGTTTAGCAGGGTGCGTTCCTCCGCCTCTAGCCCCGGCGACTCAGTAGAGGTGTTGATGATCAACTGCAACTCCTCCGGGGTGACGCGGCTATACCACCCCTGCCCGGTGTAGCGAATCCCCACCAGATTCAGGAGTAGCCGCGTTGATTGGTTCAAAATCCAGATAAACGGATTGAAAACAAACCGGGCGATCGCCAGACTCAAAGGTCCTAAAAACCGAGCCAGTTGCTCTGGGTAAAGCAACGCCACGGATTTAGGGCACAACTCTCCTAGCACAATTTGTAAATAGGCAATTAGGAAAAAGGCAGAAGGGACAGCAACGGAATGTGCTAGAAACTGAGCCATGGGAGTGGGAAACGGCAGATTGCCCAATCCCGCCGTTAGCAAGATCGCCATCGTATTTTCCCCAATCCATCCCAACGCCACACTGGAGAGCGTGATGCCGATTTGAGTCGTCGAAAGTAGGCGATCGATGCCCCGTTGCAGATCCTGCACCGTTTGGGCTTGGACATCGCCGGCTGAAGCAAGTTGATTAATCCGAGACTGGCGCACTGAGACGATCGAAAACTCAGCCGCCACAAAAAAGGCATTGATCGCAATCAGTGAAAAAACCGACAACAATCGCAGGGAAATATCCAACCCAGTCAACGTCTGGAATGTGTCAGATGAAGACACGGTGGAAACAAGAGGAATCATCAGAACGTGTTAAAAGAATCTAGCCTAACCAACAGATCACAGCAACTAAGCTATACCACCACTAGAAAATTTGTGCTACCCACCTACTGGAATATCAGATACCTGTAGGGTCAACTGCTGATTTGGATAGTCACTCAGACGAATTGACAGGTGCTTTGCCCCATCCACTAGTGCCAGAGGAACTGTCACCGTTCCATAGAAGGGTTCCGCCGTGGGAGGTACTTGACTCGGTAACCCCTCAGCGCTGCCCGTAAAGGTGCGAGCTTGATCATCCACAATATCCATAAAACTGTAAAGAAACTCCACGGTGGCAGCACCCTGATTATGCAGGCTGACATCCATCACCAGGGAATCATTCACCTGACGCACCGCCAATACTTGGAAGCTCACCGCTTGATCGGTCACACCCACAGGTAGTTGTAGTGCTGGCTGCGCCTCTGGAGATACCGCCACAGGGTCGGCTAAGGCTTTGGTTTGAGGACTCGCCTCGATCGGATTGGCGATCTGCGTCGCCTCACTCTTACCCTCCACCCGTGCCTTGACGTTGTTGAGAATCTCTTCCTCCTTCAGCAGCGTAAACCCTTCGTGACGAGCAGGCATTGCCTCCGAATCTACCAGCGGATTTCCAGGGCGAGTATCGGGCTGGGTGACGCTCTTTAAAGCTTCTCGACCGAGGGAGTAGCCCCACGAACCGCTCAATACCCCCGCTCCTACCATTAGAGACAACAGAATCAGAGTCAGTGCCAACGTTGGATTGATCGCCATTATTATCAACAACCTAACAGGATAAGTGGAATGGTTTGCCTTAGAGCAAGCGAGCTGAGGTTTCTCAATTGTAGAAATAAGTGGTTCGATCGGGTGACAAAATCTCTAGAGTGGCGTGTCCCCCAAGGGTGGTAAACGGCAACTCTATTCATTTCTAGAGGCTCACGTTAAAATGGGAGCCTGACCAGGGTTGGCCGAGCGGTTTAGGCAGCGAACTCATAATTCGCCTCAGGCAGGTTCGACCCCTGCACCCTGGACTCTCTCATCAGGCGACCTCCACCCTAACCATTAATTTTGCCGATCGCTCGACAAATTCACCTTACAGCGATCGGTTGATTGTGTCAGGATTTCATCAGTTTAGCTAGTTCTTCCTGTGTAACCTATGACCATTCCCCCGCTGTCTCCGGCGGCTGCCGCCCTTGCAGTCAGCACGGCTGATCTACCAACCCTACGGCATTATCTACTTGATCTGTTTTGTCAAGGTGCCTACAAAGAAGGGGAGTTTGTCCTGTCGTCCGGGCAGCGTAGCCACTACTACATCAATGGCAAACAGGTGACATTGCATCCCCAAGGGGGGTTAGCCGTCGGACGCATCCTCCTCTCCCTGCTCGATCCGACGATTCCCGCTGTCGGCGGGTTGACACTGGGAGCCGATCCATTGGTCACTGCCACCAGTATTGTGGCGGCATACGAAGGGCGATCGCTCATTCCACTGATCGTCCGCAAAGAACCCAAGGGACACGGAACTCAGGCTTATATTGAGGGGTTGGCTCTGCCCGTTGGTAGCCCCGTCGTTGTCCTAGAAGATGTGGTGACAACAGGGCAATCCGCCCTAAAAGCAGTAGAACGGTTGCGTTTGGCTGGTTATACCGTCGATCGGATTATTGCGTTGGTCGATCGCCATCAGGGAGGAGCAGAGCTATACCAACACGAAGGCTTAGCCTTCCAAACCGTGTTTTCCATCACCGAGATTCAAACACATTGGACAGAACGCCAGGGTTAGCCAATGGAGAGCTTGCTGTGGGAAGGCACAACGATCCATCGTCCCGTTTTAGTATCTCGGTAGACGGTAAAGGGGTTTGGTTTTAATGGTTTATTACAAATCCGTGGCATCTTAAGGGTGACTTTAACTGATGCAGGAGAATAGAAACATCTAGTCTAGGCGATCTTTTGATGAAGATCATTGCGTATCTATACCGAGATACTCAAGCCAATCAGGCAAAATTACCTGCTTGGGGGCGATCGCTCGATCGCCTCTATGAAGATTGGGGCGATCGCCCCCAATTGGAGCAACTCCTGCAAGACTGCCAGCACGATCCACCCGACTATCTGCTTGTCCAACAGCTAGAGGACTTGGGAGATTCTGCCCAAATTGTCAGCGATCGACTGCACCAACTGGAGCAACTGGGTGTTTCTCTAATCACAACCACTGCAACGGCTGAGATGGGCACCACTGAGCAAATGCTGCATCTGCTTGAGCATCTGCACACCCTCCAAACTCAGCAACGGAGTCGGCGCATTCGCCAGGGGCACGCCCGCAATCGCATCAAAGCCTTGCCACCCCCCGGCAAAGCCCCCTATGGCTACCTGCGTAGCAAAGATCGATACACGCTCGATCGCACCACCGCACCAGTGGTTAAGGATTTTTTTGAGCATTTCTTGCTCTATGGCTCTTTGCGGGGCAGTGTGCGCTATCTCCACAAAAAATACAACAAAAAAATTTCTGCCTCGACGGGTAAGCGTTGGCTCACCAGCCCCGTCTATCGTGGCAATCTTGCTTATCACGATGGGGCAGTCGTGGCAAACACCCACGTCCCTCTACTATCGCGGGAGGAGGCGGCACAGGTCGATCGCCTGTTGCGGCGCAATCACCCACTCGCCCCTCGGACTGCCAGTGCCCCGCGATCGCTGGCAGGATTGGTGCAGTGTGAGTGTCAGTCGTCTATGACCATTACCCGCGTCACGGCTCGCTCCACCGCGCAAGAATATCTCTATCTCCGTCCGGTGGCGTGTCCTCGACAACCCAAGTGCCGTGGACTTGCCTATGCCCAGGTTCTAGAACAGACGATTCAACGCATTTGTGTAGATTTGCCCCGTGCCGTTGCTACAACCTCCATGCCCGATGTAGACGGGATGAAGCAGGTCCTTTCGGCTGAAATTTTAGCCAAACAAGCCATCTTGTCACAGCTCCCCGATTTGTTGCGCACGGGTGTGCTGGATGACGAAACAGCCACGTTGCGATCGTATACGCTGCGGACAGACATCGCCGCCCTTGAAGCCACCCTTGCCCAACTGCCTCCAGTTAATTTACAGGCGATCGCGCAGACCGTCTCCCTCCCCCAATTTTGGCTCGACCTCTCCGAAGCAGAACGGCGCTTCTATTTCCGAGAATTCATCCGCCAGATTCAGATCGTGCGAGATGGGGTGGATTGGGAGTTGCGGTTGGTGTTTGTGTTTTAGGGGAGGGATCAATCAGGGTCACTAGTGGCTACCCACCGGTTTGTAGCTTCGCCGAGCAGCACGCTGGATTTTGCGGGTAGGATTCGCTGCCCACTCTAGCGATAGCACGATGCCATTAATTACGAACGCTAGGAGCGCCACGACGATCGCGCCTGACCCTATCTTGTCGTATCGCCCTTGGGCAACTCCATCAAACAGCAGCGTGCCCAATCCTCCAGCACCAAATTTGGCTCCGATCGTGCCGATAGCAATCGCCACAATTGCCGACAGACGCAACCCTGCCAGAAAAATTGGCAAAATTAATGGCACCTGCACCTGCCACCACCGCTGCCATGCATTCATGCCCATGCCCCGTGCGGCTTCTAGAATCGCTGGTTTGATGGATTGCAACCCCACCGACAAACTCCGCACCAAAATGACCTGGGTGTAGAGCACCATTGCCACAATCACCGATCGCACATTTAGCCCAAACAGGGGAACCAGCAGGATAATCAGCGCTAAGCTGGGCACGGTATAGAGGATGCTCAAGCTACCAAGAATTGGCACCGTTAGCCAACGAATCCGGGTGATCAGCAGGGCAAGGGGCAAGGCGATCAAAACGGCGATCGCCAGCGTTAGCAGAGTCATTTGCAGGTGCTCTAGAAGTAACTCCCAGATCACACCCGGATTTTTGAAGATGTAGAGCATGCGTTAAAACTGACAATAAACCGCAAATTGAGCATTAGACCAAATCAGGGAAATTGGGGATTTTATCCTAGCCTTCATCCACAACTCTGAGTAAAAGCCTGTAGTTTACCCCTGCTCACCCCTTACAAAATTCGTTAGATTAACCCAACACTGCCTCCCTCCTCTCTCACTCTCTCATGGGGAGGCGCTCCATAAAACTACTGTATTGTTATTAGGAGAATTAATTCGTGAATTCCTACCCCCTTTCTTCGCTCAAAGTACCATCCGGCTCAACTCCCATTGTTCTACAGAAATTGGTGAAGCGTTGCCATGTGGCATTACCAGATACGCTAGAGCCAGTCAGCGCTATCGTCTTTGAGCAACAATTCTATGCCTACGTGCGGTTTTTCCCAACTTCGGAAGCTGCCCAGCGGGGGGCAACCCGCATGGTGGAGCGGGGCAACCGAGTAGTATTAACCCGCATTCCCAAGGGTTTGGTGCTGTGGGTATGGGTCCCCGATGCCCTGTTGATTCCGTCATCCGCCAAATCTACTAAAAAATCTGACTAACGAACGGCAAGATTCTTTGCAAAAATTCCCTACATTTATTGATAGGGTCAAGTAATCAGGGGAGCAATCGCATGCTTACCTGAAGTGTGGCTAAATGCAGCCCACCCTTGGCTCTAGTTGTAAATCCAGTGTTGGGGACGATCGTGAGTTCGAGGAGTCTGCCTGAAACTGTCGCTTATGTCAGAATTACGTACCACTCTTGGCAGCAGGGCAAGATTGAAGGTGAAGTCAGAGCCAACTCTTACGAATGGCAGTTTCAATGGCGCTTTCGCCAAGGAGAACTGGTGGTAGAACCGTCCCTTGGGCGAGCCTTAATTAAGGAGCCTCTAGGACGGTTTCTAGAAAAATGTGACTACCAGTTAGAGCCGGGAGGCGACTATTCCTTTACAATTCGTGCCGAAATTTAGCAATTTTTCCCCAAGGATAAGGATTTCTTGCTCCTAGGGATGGCGGATTAAATAAAATCGAGAATTAATGTCTAGGTTGGAGTGAACGGTCGTTTGCCCCTACAGGAAAATGTCGGAGTTATTTAATTCTCATTCCTAGGACGAATTTGTCAACTGCTCCAAGTACCGCTCGATCAGCAAAATTGCCACGATGTCATCGATCGGGCGGGGGGGTGTCCGCATTCCTTGGGGGAGGAGGCGATGAAACCCAGCCGGGGGATACATTTTCCAATAGCGATCGCGGGCTTCTAAGGTGCTATAGCGTTCATCCACTAGCACAATTCGCGGTGGCTCTTGTAGTGCTTCGCTGAGTTGCTGCTTCCATTGCTTTCCAGTTGTTTGGTTGCCAATTACCAGCGTCGAGACAGGAAATTGTTGCCGGAGTGCTTGAATAGTGGCGATCGCACTATCGGCTGGAATAACCTGGTGGTAGAACAGGATGCGATCAAGTCCCATAATTGCTAGCCCACATTTCTGCCGACCCGGATCGAAGCCAAGAATAACGGGTTGTTGCGGTGCAGTTGGGGAACGTGTCATTACTCAGTTGCTTTGAGTCAGCAATCCATCGGGATAACTGTCATAATACTTCACCTTTAAGTGTTTATTTTTGTGTCTAAAAGCACAGGTTTTTCATGGACTGCTATATATAGTATGCAGGCAGTTATAAATCCCTATATTTAGTGCATTGGGTGTATTGCTTCCTAGTTCGGTTTTGTCTTCAGCGAGTCTACACAGTATTAACCCTGTAAACACCTCAACCTCACACTAGAACTATGAGCTACCAAGATCAGCTTAATCCCTGGGTTATTTATCAACTCCTCCCCGATCTGAACCGGGCGGCAGTATCTCGGTTTCGGCGACGGAACGAAGCAGAAGCTTATTTGAGAGTTATCAGTCAATTGCGTCCAAAAGCTCAGTTTACTCTTTCTTTTGAGACGATGCTCAATCATCCCAAAAAATCTCAAGATCCGACCGATTTACCTGCCGTAGCGCAGCCTTGAGAATTGGGTTTTCCTCAGTTTCTCTGACAACCCATGACTTCATGAAAAGCCCTTTACTGAGTGGTAAAGGGCTTTTCCATGTCAGAATCCCATGGCACAATGAAACCCACCTATTCACAGCCAATTGCTGGTCACTAATCACTCATCACCGACAGTCCATCCTTGCCTCCCCTATGCCTTCACCATCCATTAATGACAGCAATCTTAAGCTTTGCGATCAAATTGCCCAGCGAATTGCCAATAGCCGCGATCGCCGCATCACCTTTGCTGAGTATATGGAGCAGGTGCTCTACGATCCGCAGCAGGGGTATTATGCAATCAACCGCGCTAATATTGGAGCTGCCGGAGATTTCATTACGGCACCTCACCTGGGGGCTGATTTTGGCGAGTTGTTGGCAGAGCAGTTGGCAGACATGTGGCAGCAACTCGATCGTCCTACTCCATTTACTGTGGTAGAAATGGGGGCTGGGCAGGGAATTTTGGTACAAGATATCTTGCGTTACTTGCACAAACACCAGTTTGACTGTTTTGCAGCACTGGAGTACGTGGTGATCGAAGACTCCCCAGCGCTGCGGCAAATGCAGCAACACCGCTTTAGCAAACTGGTGCAATCGTGGGGGCATTTGCACTGGCGATCGTGGGAGGAGATCCCCCCAGAGTCGATCGTGGGATGCTGTTTTTCAAATGAGCTAGTAGATGCATTTCCGGTGCACCAAGTCACTCTCAAAGACGGTAGGTTGCAGGAAGTTTATGTAATCGCAAACCCGACGTTGCCGCTGGAGCATCCTGCTAAATTTGGGGAACTGGTTGCGGATTGTTCCAGCGATCGCCTGCAAACCTATTTCAATTCAATCGATATTTCCCTCACCGTGCCTCCCTACAGGGAGGGGTATCGAACTGAGGTAAATTTAGCCGCATTGGACTGGCTAGCAACGGTTGCCGATCGACTCCAGCGCGGCTATGTGTTGACCATCGACTATGGCTACCCCGCTTCCCGCTACTACAGCCCCACCCGATCGCAGGGCACCTTGCAGTGCTATTACCAACACGCTTACCATGGCAATCCCTACCTCAATATTGGACGGCAAGATTTGACTGCCCACGTCGATTTTACGGCACTAGAACAGCAGGGAGAGCGATCGGGCTTGCAGACGGTCGGCTTTACCCAACAGGGATTATTTTTAATGGCACTGGGCTTGGGCGATCGGTTAGCAGCGCTGTCTGATCCAATCGCCGTGGAGAATCAAACGATCACAGAGATTTTTCAACGGCGACAAGCACTGCATGCCCTAATTGACCCCGGTGGATTGGGTGGCTTTGGGGTACTGATCCAGAGTAAGGGGATACGGTCGTCTCAGCTCAAAGGGTTGCAATTGCCCGACTGATGGAGGGGCACGTCAAGAATCGGTAGGCTGACGTTTTTGACGATGGCGATTGATCAACGCTCGATCGACGGGAAACCCAGCCACCGGAATTATCTGATACTGGCGATCGATTTCCTGTTTTCGCAGTTCGGTGTAGTCTAACCAGTGAATGCAATCCACTGGGCAGGTGTCGATCGCCTCCTGAATTAGCGCCTCCGAATCTCCATCTTGACGAATAACGCGCGATCGACCGTGATCTGGCTCAATGTAGAACGTGTTACGCGCAACGTGGGCACAGTGTTTGCAGCCAATACAGGTGACTTCATCAACATAAACCCCTTTTTGGCGTACCACACCGCCCAGTTCTGGTTCTAACCCAGAGCGCTCTGGGGCAGTGCGCCACTGACCGCCCAATTCTGGCTCTAGCCCAGTTTTCTGCGCCATTGAATCTAATAAGGAGCTGGTGGGTTGCTCAATTGGTGCCATCCAGTCTTCCATGATGACGAGTAGGTTCCTAGCTTTTACAAGTCAGGTGGTCGGCTGTGAATTACCCAGCCAACCACCTGAGTCTGACAAATACGATTGGAACGATTCCAGTCGGGCACGACCTACGCGCTCCAACGTTGCAAAACAAGCCGCAGGGAACCGTCTGCTTGCCGCTCTTGCTCAGCTACTTGAAAGCCTTGACGAGTCGTTTCAGTGACTACGGTGTGGTAGGCATAGCGCTGGGTGATGCGGCTGAGAAACCCTTCAACCGACAAGGGCTGCTGCCAATATTGCAGGTCGGCAACCAATTCATATTCTTGACCGTTCCAGCTAAATCCAATGTCGTAGCCGTTGTCTTGCTCGATCGCCACGGCGGCGGTGCGGGTTTGACCCCGGTAGCCGCGCACAGATTCAGCATCCGCTTTCCAGCGAATGCCCAGGTCGGTTAGAGCAGCTTGAAGCGAAGAGAGATCACGGATTTGGGTTTTGATTTGACTAAAGTGGGACATGGAAGGTTTGGGAGTAAGGTTAACAACAACTAATAGGAAAAATCGTAGGGGAGAGCTACCACTGGCTAGAAAACGCTTGGTTGGTTGCTGAGTTGCACTGGTGAAGGGGTTGGGTAAAGTAGTCGGACGTTTGGGCTTGATGTAAAACAATTCCCAATTTTTCTTCGATCGCTGTCGTCACCTCGGCACAGGATGCGCCCACAATTCCAGTGACTTTTTCTTCAACGCGACCGTCTGGATGAATAATGAATTCCAATGTTTCCATGAATCTAGCCAGTGGTTTATAAGGAGCTTATGGACGAGAATATCGCAACAATCCTTAATCAAGCTCTAGCGCCAGATAGAGATCACTGCTACAAGGTCGTGGATGCTTGAATCAAGCAGTCCCAATTAAGTCTTAATTAATTAATAGAGTTTGATTTAAAAGTTAAAAGAAACTTAGCAAACTCCGAAGGCGTCACATCAAGTTATAGTTAGTTTCGCTTAACTCGACAACACAGTCAAGGACGAGTTCATAAGAGTTTAAGCATAGAGCTGGTTCTATTTACTCGAAACCTCACCACCCTTGTACGGCAATGGTTCTACGAAAAAACGCCGTACTGGGGTGATGGACTCAGGCTTCAGAGGCAGTTAGCGCATCGCATCGCCCTACTTGATTGACGCTACATACTCTTGAATCGTTTTCACATCCAGTGGCTGCGATTGCAGGGCGCGGATGGCAGCCGCAGTGGCTTTAGCTCCAGCGATCGTCGTAATGGTAGGAATTTTGTAGGAGAGGGCGGTGCGGCGGATGGAGCGATCGTCCACCTGCGCCGTTTCCCCAACCGGGGTATTGAGGATCAGTTGAATTTTTTGATTCTTGATCCAGTCGAGAATGTGGGGACGCCCTTCATGCACCTTCAGCACCAGCTCCACCTCTAGCCCGTTTTCCTGCAAAATTCGCCGAGTGCCTTCGGTAGCTACCACCTGCAAGCCCAGGTCGATTAGATCTTTAACGACAGGCACTGCGGCTTGTTTGTCGCGATCGTTCATTGACACAAACACGGTGCCACTCATGGGCAACCGCTGGGAGGCAGCTAGTTCTGCTTTAGCGTAGGCTTTGCCAAAATCGCTGTCGATCCCCATGACTTCACCAGTCGATCGCATCTCTGGACCCAGTAGGGTATCGGTGCCAGGGAATTTCTCGAAGGGCAACACGGCTTCCTTGACCGCAATGTGGGTGGGAATTACTTCCTTGGTGTAGTTCAACGATTCCAAGGTTTGTCCTGCCATTACCCGCACTGCCATTTTTGCCAGGGGAATGCCGATCGCCTTAGAGACAAAGGGCACGGTGCGGGAGGCGCGGGGATTTGCCTCCAAAATGTACACCTGATCACCCTGCACCGCGAACTGAATGTTCATTAACCCAATCACCTTCAGCGCTTTCGCCAGTTCGATCGTCCAGGTGCGAATGGTCTCCAAAGCAGCCACAGGCAAGCTGATGGTGGGAATGGAGCAGGCAGAGTCTCCAGAGTGAATCCCGGCTTGCTCGATGTGCTCCATGATGCCGCCGATCACCACCTGCCCGGTTTGGTCGGCGATCGCATCCACATCCACCTCCACCGCATTCTCCAAAAACTTGTCGATCAAAATCGGATGATCCGGCTCCACCTGCACGGCGTAGGTCATGTAGCGATCGAGATCCGCATCAGAATAAACAATCTCCATCGCCCGTCCCCCCAGCACGTAGCTAGGACGCACAACGACGGGATAGTCAATTCGCTTTGCCACCTGCAACGCTTCCTCGTAGCTACGAGCAATGCCATTGGCGGGTTGCTGAATCCCCAACTCCCGCAAAATCTGCTCAAACCGCTCCCGATTCTCCGCCGCATCGATCGAATCCGGCGAAGTCCCCCAGATGGAAGGATGAGGAGATTGCATTTCATCCTTCATCCTTTCTAGCGCCTCCTGCAAGGGAACTGCCAGTTTCAGCGGGGTTTGTCCGCCGAATTGGACGATGATGCCTTCGGGGTGTTCGGCTTCAATGATGTTGAGCACGTCTTCTTTGGTCAGGGGTTCAAAGTAGAGGCGATCGCTGGTGTCGTAGTCGGTGGAGACGGTTTCGGGGTTGGAGTTGACCATGATCGTCTCGAAGTCGTCGGCGCGCAGAGCGTAGGAGGCGTGACAACAGCAGTAGTCAAATTCAATCCCTTGACCAATCCGGTTGGGACCCCCGCCCAGGATCATGACTTTGCGGCGATCGGAGGGCAGCACTTCCGTTTCTGTGGTGCGCGTCCCATGACCATTACCGTTGGGTTCCTTGGAACCATTGGTGGGCAGGTATTCAAAACTGGTTTCGTAGGTGGAGTAGTAGTAGGGAGTAAACGCTTCAAACTCAGCAGCGCAGGTGTCTACGGTTTTGTAAACAGGGACGATGCCCAGTTGCTTGCGGTAGGCGCGAACGTCGTCTTCCTTGGTTTTGGTGGCATAGGCGATCTGGCGATCGCTAAAGCCCTGTTGCTTCACTCGCTGTAGTAGTTCAGCCGTCAGACTCTGCAACGGAGTCCGCTTCAGCAATTTCTCGGTTTCCAACAATTCCTGTAGCTTATCGAGGAACCAGGGATCGATGGCAGTCAGTTCATAGATCTCATCGCTGCCCATGCCCATCTGCATGGCGTGGCGCACGGTGAAAATCCGTTCTGGGTTGGGGGTGCGTAAGCCGGAGCGAATTTGTTCTAGACTGGGCAGTTTTTCGGGGCGATCGCACCCCC
>JAAUSV010000109.1 GCA_012032525.1 Leptolyngbyaceae cyanobacterium SL_7_1 | reverse complement strand
GCAGTGCTTCTCCCGTCCAGTCAACCCGCCCACCCACCCTTAGATCCGGTTCCCAGCCCACCCCTGCACAAGACAACTGAGTGGAGTCCAACCCTACAAAACGTTCTAGACCAGCCCTCCTCCAAGCTACCGATTCAACTGGTAATTGCCGGACTTGTGTTTAGCTGTGGGTTTGCGGTGTGGGTTTGGCTGGGGCGGATTCAGGAAGTCAGCTATGCCCAAGGACAACTGGTTCCGGAGGGAGAAGTTTACAAGGTTCAGCCCACCGTTCAAGGGGAGATTGCTCAAATTGCCGTTGCCGAGGGCGATCGGGTCAAAGCCGGACAGGTGATTGCGGTGCTAGACGAGCGACTGGCAGAAACGGAAGTGGCTCGGCTGGAGCAAAGTCTGATGGCGTATCAGCTCCAGCTTGTCAAAACCCAAGGATTGACCGAAAAAACTCGCTTGGAACTGGAAACCCGTCGGGCGATCGCTCAAGCCAAAACCCAAGCCCAGGAAGTCGCGATCAATCAAATGCGGATCAGCACCGCAACCAATCAAACGATTCTTCATCAACTTGAAGATAAAACCACTGCCTATGAAGCTCGGTTGGCGCGATTGCAACCGTTGGTCGAGGCGGGCGCGATCGCCTATGAGTTTGTTTTTGATGCAGAGCAAGCCTTACAGGAACAATACATTGCCACGACCCGCAGCCAAGGCGACCTACAACAGACCCAGGAAGAAGCCAGACGATTGCAGGCAGAGCTGATCCAACAACGGGCGGAGGGGCGTCAAAGTGAACTCGAAATTCAACAGCAGTTGCAACAACTCGCAGTGCAAACGGATGAACTGCACGCCAAAATCACAGAAACCGAGAGTTTGCTAAAAGCTGCAAAAACCCAATTAGGCGAAATGTATCTCTATGCCCCGGTGGCAGGCACGGTTTCGTCGCTGGGGGTGCGTAACATTGGTGAGGTGGCGCAGTCTGGTCAGACGATCGCTGAAATTGCCCCGGATGGTGTCCCCTTGGTTTTATCGGCAACACTCCCCGATCGAGAATCTGGTTTTGTTAAGGTGGGGATGCCTGTGCAGGTTAAGTTTGATGCCTTTCCGTTTCAGGAGCACGGGGTGGTGACGGGTGAGGTGGTGTCTATTTCCCCAGATGCAATCGTCGATGATCATCAAGAAGCCCTGTACGAAGTGGAGATCGCGTTGAAGCAGAAGACAACTCGCCCAAATCAAACGTTATCTCTAAAAGCAGGGCAAACCGCCACTGCTGAAATCCTAACCCGTGAGCGTCGAATTATCGACGTGTTGCTCGACCCAATTAAAAAGCTGCAACAGGATGGTATGCATTTGTAAATTAACGGGAGTTGTTGAATTGGGAGGCGGGATGTTTAATCCGCGTTGCTAACAAGTCAAAGAATCTGGAGGATTGCTGCTGTGCATTCTAATGTTCATAACAAGTTGGATAAAGCAATGACTACTGAACAATTCACTCAAGTGGTCGATGCAATTCTAGAAGGAAAATATTCTTGGGCATGTGTTTTGATTTTGCGGTTTGCAGGTTATAACCCATTGCACTACATTCCCTACCGCACTTATAACCGATTAATGAAAGACAACAACCCTACCTGTTATCAAAAACATGGCAAAGCCCACGAGTCTTGCAATCTCCCAAACCCCAACCTAGGACAAAGCTCCACAACAAGAATTGGAGATTTAGCTTACCTCGAATCGGTTGGTGAGTCCCATTCCAACATGCGAGGGGGCGATCGGATTATCTGGCTTACTGAAGCTGAGCTAATGTTGATTTCGACTCGTTTGTAATTTGTATCCTAAAATTGTGTCGCTCAGTTCCCCGGTTTTTTTGAAAAACCGGGGAACTTTGTATGCACCATTTCCTTGCGATCGCGAATTTATTAATGTGTAATTTTCCAAGGATCGCGATCGGGTGATATGTGACGCTGCCGTTACCATTCCCTACCAGAAAATAATCTGCCAGGATGGCACCAATCCTCTCTTGATTTCCTTCAATAATAGGAGAGAGCAGGAGTCGTGCAAAGTAACATTTATTGGGGAGCTTCGTGCCTCAATAAATGATTAGCTTTAACTATGCCAATGCATGACCGTTGACAATTCTAATTTCTGAGTTAATTGCTCAACCTTAAACGATTAACTCAATCATAGACGCAACGCTAGAGCAAAATTTCTTGTCTTCAAAAGGAATGTAAATCATGCTGATTACTGATTTGAACTATCTAGAACCGATCTCAACAGGTCAAACGATCGTCGGTGGACTAGCTGCCACCAATACCAATACCTCTGCCTCTCGCAATCTTGCTACCGCCGATGCGATCGCCATCGCCATTGGCGATCAATCTTCAGCCACAACTAAAACATCAACCAATATTCGTAGTAATAAATACTCCTCTCGCACCAGTGCCACTGCAATAGCTAATGCGAGTGCACGCACAGGTAATAAATACGATACGAGTCGTTCTCGAAGCGAATCCGACTATCTCTATGCACGAGTTGGATGATTCCTTAGCAAAGGCGATCGGCAATAACAGGTAGCCATTGGTTACTGATCAAGCAAATGATTATAAGATCCCCGGCTTCTTGGAGAAGCCGGGGATCTTAGGCAGCAAAACTTGACTACTCAAAAAGATTTTTGTACCTGCTAATTCCCAATTTTTCTATAGAGTTTTTATTTGTATAAACTTGCCAAAATGGCAATACTAATTCTGATTTATTCCCTATATTGTTCATAACAACAGATTTGAGTTGTTGCTACAAAACAAATTGATTTGTTGTTGTAAACTCAGTTAATTCTCAAGGAGACATTCCCATGGTTATCTCTGATCTGAACTATCTAGAAGTTGCTAACGAAGCTAACGTTACTGGTGGTGGCAAGCGTTCTCGCGGTGTTACTGTCAATACCAACAAATACATCCGTGTAGACATCAAGAAAGATGTTGCTTCCAAAGTTGATATCAAGGGTAATCTGGCTGATGCTGAAGCAGTTGCTGATGCTTATGGTTACAACAGCCTTGCTGAAACCTACACCGAGTCCTATGCAACCTACTACTCCAGCAGCGCTTACAGCTCCTCTGTTTCTGCTGTTGACTAAGCCTGTTTGATGTTAAGAATTGCCCATAGGTTCTATAGGAAACTACGGGCAGTTCTTTAAATAAAAATCATGCTTTTTGAAAGTCGCTGAAAGCTTTAGTTATAGAAAGCTTTTGGCGATTTCTATAACTTTTGGAGTGTACCATTATGGCTCAGCTCAGACTGCTTACTGATAGCTTGACATCCACTGAGATGACAGGAACGAGTCATGCTTCCAGTCGTTCCAGTTCGTTTGTGATTGATGAAGGAGCAGGTAGTAGCACTGCCATTGTTACTTCATCTTCTGGTGAGACAAGCTTTAGTAATGAAACGATCGCTACACCAGAGGGAGTTCAGGCTACATCCACTAATCACTCAATCTCTAATCACTCCACCACCGAAGACGCAAATGGCAGCAGTCATTCCTCTAGTAGTTCCAGTTCCTTTGTAAATGACTCAGGCGCAGGCAGCAGCAGCACGGCGATCGCCACCTCTCCCTCTGGCGAGACCAGTTATAGCAGTGAGACCACATTCGTGCCTGGAGCCACCTCTAGCAGTGGAACGGCGATCGCCGTCACCACTCCAACTGGCACTGACACCGCAGTGGTTGTAGAAGCCCCCGCCAGTGCTCCGCCAGTGCTCCCTCCCTCTCCTACCGGGTTAACGGGTAAAGTTTTGTTGGGAACTTCCACCCGCAATCGCATTCGGGGCACCCGGCGAAATGACACCATTCGTGGCAAAGATGGCAATGACAAACTGGTTGGCAATGATGGCGGCGATCGCTGCTTTGGAGGTGCAGGCGACGATACGCTGTTGGGCGGGGGCGGCAATGACTGGTTGAACGGGGGAACAGGAGATGATCTGTTGATGGGTGGACCCGGTGGGGATGCGCTAGTGGGAGGACGAGGTGCAGATACCTTCGTCCTGACCGATCGAGTCACTGATCCAGCGCAGGCAGATGTCATCCGAGACTTTCGAGCTAGGCAGGGAGACACGCTCAAACTCAAGATTGCTGACGTGACACTGGCGGAAATTGTCTTGAAGGGATTTGACTTGAATGGAGATGGTCGAAATGATTCGACGTTAATTCAAATCAGCACGGACAATAGCACGGTGGCGATCGCGCTAGGAACGGTGAATGCCGCCGGACAGACGACGTTGACGTTGAGTAATTTTGCTTGAAGGCGGCAATTGAACGGCGATGTAGGCTTGGTCATTGGTCATGAAAGATTCCCGGCTTCTTGAAGAAGCTGGGAATTTGGGCGGTAGGATTTTATGGTTCAAGTTAGATTACGCCATCGTTTGCGCATGAAGCAGATTGGATAAATTAACCTCTGCTGCTGTGCAGTCCGACTGCAACTCTAGAGCTTTTTGATAACACGCGATCGCCTCTTCCCACGCCTCCTGTTGTTGTAGGGCGTAGCCAAGGTTGTTGTAGGCTGTTGGAGAGTTTGGCTGAAACGTGATGGATTGACGATAGGCGGCGATGGCTGCCGAGAGTTGCCCCTGTGCTTGATACAAATTGCCCAAGCTAAACCATGCCATGCCAGAGTTGGGTTGGGAGGCAAGCAGGCGTTTGATTAGAGCCTCTGCCTCTTCGTATTCTCCCTTCTGTTTCATTAGTGCTGCCAAGTAGTAGAGGGCTTCTGAATGATCCGGCTGGACGCTGAGGATCTGATGATATTCCTGCTCTGCTTCGGTGAGTTGGTTCGATCGATGGTGTTGCAGCGTGTGTTGCAGCGCTAGGGGAAGCCCCCGAATGTCTAGTGGCTGAGCCTGACTAGTTTTGGGCTTTATGACGAAATGTTGCAGGTGGCGCTCTTTCACCCCAAAGGAATATTTGTAGTCGTCATTGCCTCTAAGAAAGTCATAGATTTTAAAGCCATTTTGAATTGCATATCGAATGGCATCTGCATGCAAGATTAGCCCCGGTGGCAGACTTTTGACAGTTTCATCGCGACCAGCAATGAAAAACAGGATGGTTTTGTGACGGCGATCGATAAAATTGGCGATCGTGCCCAGGGGAGTGTCCCCCTGCCATAGCACTGGGAAATAGAGGCAATCCTGCTCAAAGCAATGGTCTAAAATTCTGCGAATATAGGTTGCGATCACTTGGCAATTATCGCCTTTCTTCTCACCCCATTTTTTCTGCCAAAAGTCAAGGAGGATCTCAATGTGGGATGATAAATTGTGTGCATTTACAGGGGTAATGTGAAACTGCTCAGAGTTGTCAATTTTCTTTAAGAAACGTCTGATTTTTTGGCGAGTATTAGAGCTAACAATGTCTTGAAGATAATCGTCCCAGTGATCTAACAGTGGAATGTAGGGAGCAACCATATGATCAGACTCCTCTCCGAGATCGCGACTGCGACGTTGACTCAGCTCAAAGGATTCTCTAGAAAAATGGGTTAAAAATTGATGTATCCTCCTATCGGTTTCTAAAATGTTTTGCAACTCAAAATTGCACCAAACTAATTGCTGCTGAATGTAGGCAGCAAAAGCCGAAATTACCGCTGCTTCATTGCCTGGCAAGCAAAGCAGACCTGTATAATCTGCCATACTATTTCCTGCCATACAAAGCTCGGTATAAAAAGTGCCTATTTCATCCTGTGTTAAGGAAATTTTTATCGGGAAAAAAGCTACATAATTATTTTCAGTATTAATTTTAGCAGCAAGGATTAACCATGGTTCTGACACCATTGGCAACCATCCAGATAGCCACTCCCATGATAGGAAAAACTGAGCTTGCGGATCAGATTCATAAACAAAATCCCAATTTGGTTTGATTGCTTCAAATTCTTTAAGGTCATCAATTAGATCAATCTGCATTCGGTTTCTCCTAATTGAATACTGTTATTGAATACGCCTTGTAAGGGTGTAGCATTCGGTTAATGCTACTACGCAAAAAATTTGTCACTAATTGACTGGCAAAACTCCTGAAACCCTTAGATGATGTCTGAGAAGGATGAAGTGCTTGATGTTCGTCCCCCAACTCCAATTGGGAGTGGGGCGGGTTGAATAATAATTGTGACTTGATTGTTACTTTTCAGACATCCTCTTAGATGCTTTGTGGGTTAGCGTTGAGCAAAGCAAAACTCAACAGAAATTGCGTCATCATTAGGTTTTGCCGGGTTCAATCCAATCTACGGAAAAAGCTTTGTCAGCCAATCATGGTATAGGAAAAAGTTTAGCATTTTGATCCCAATTCAATTCTGCCAAAATGGCAACATGTAAATTTAATAATGAGTTTAATAGTATTGAAGTCTACCTAGTTATTCCCAATTTCCACCTTAAGGATCGCAAATTAATTAATCTGGAATATTTTTGAGAGAAGCACGGCTCCGCCGTGCTTCTCTCAAAAAATATTCGGTTTTATTTAATCCATGATCCTAAGAACGATCGTTAACTATTCTTAATCAAAAAAATTATTTGGTGAAGTAACCTGGTTTCAATCCTCGATAGTTTCATTGAGTTTTAATTACAATCTGAAATCTTTTTGAGGTGGCACCTATGATAAATTGATGACGTGGGGTTGGTATGCCTGTTATCACAATGGTTAATCTTTCAAGCTTATCAATTACACCTGATAGAATTGTGGAATTCTTGAAGCGCGAGGTTCGTCTAAAAGACACGTGCTACAAGATTATAAATCAGCAAATTATTGACCAAGCTGCGCAGGAACGGAGCATTGAAGTTACCCCAACAGAAATTCAAACGGAAGCCGATCGCCAACGCTATCAAATGAAACTGGAAAGTGCAGAAGCTACGTTTGCTTGGTTAAGCAATCAAATGATTACAGCGGAGGATTGGGAGGCAGGAATCCATCATCAACTGCTAACTCAAAAATTAGCAGACGCCTTGTTCTCTCAGGAAGTCGAAAAATATTTTGCCGAACATCGGCTTGATTTTGAGCAAGTCTCGCTTTATCAAATTACGGTTCCCTACGAGCAACTCTCCCAAGAACTGTTATATCAAATTGAGGAAAATGAAATTAGCTTTTATGAAGCAGCCCATTTTACGACATTGATGAACAACGTCGGTTGAAATGTGGCTATGAAGGGCGATTCTATCGGTGGAGCCTGACTGCTGAAATTGCGGCAATTTTGTTTGGCTCTAGACCGGGCGAGGTGATTGGTCCTCTAAAAAGTGAGCAAGGGTATGATCTGCTGCTGGCGGAAGAGTTTACCTTCAGCGAACTAACCTCAGAAACTCGTCAAATCATCATCGATAAGCTGTTTCAAGAGTGGTTGAGTAGCGAATTAAATTATGTTTTGCACAATCACTAAACCAGTTGAATGGGTAGCAATAAATTACTAGAGAGGAATTTATGAGTCGTACCAAAATTTTAATTCGACAGGATCGCTCAACCGATGGTAGGGCGATCGCCAAGGCAACCAGTGTGGTCAAAACTTCATCCGCCGAGCCTGATTCCAGCACTGCCACTAACCGTGGCAGTGGTGAAGCCGATCAACGATTTCATCCATCGGATGAAATCAACCAAACAGTTGAGGTTCATGCTTTTACAGATCACAACCATAGCTACAGTCATTCTTCGTCCCGTTCTTCGTCCCGTTCTTCTGGTTCTAGTAGCCATGTACAGGCATAATTTTTGAGCACGATGCGCCTAAAAACGATTACCTGATAATTAACTTGATAGGAGGTCACTATGCGTCATCCATTTGATCTATCCCTGGGGGAATTAAAAACGATCGATCTCGAATTTGAAGAATCCCTAACTGCCTCGCAAGCCCAGCAGATCGGCGGTGGCTTCGATGTAACCACGATGGCACTGGGGGAGGAAGGGGGTGAACCCATTACCACTCAAGCCTTGGGTGAAGAGGGGGGAGTCACAACCCGCTGCGTGGGCGAAGCAGGCGGCGAGCACCCCCATCCCCATCCCACACCAAACCCCGTCCTCCCAGTCACGACCCCGCCCCCCTCGCCCCCCCCATTTACACAACCCTGGCACTTGGAGAAGAAGGTGGGACAGATTGGTAGATGGCTATTCTAATTTTAGGAAACGCCAGTGATGCCCACGCTGCCCACATGCAGCACAGCCTGGACCAAGCGGGTATTCCTGTGTTTTATTGGGATACCCAATTGTTTCCAACCCAGACCAAACTGTCCTGGCAACCGGATACGCAACACGGTTGCTTGAACTTAGCGGGAGCGCCGCCCCTAGACCTACACGCCATTCAAGCGGTGTTTTGGCGGAACTTTACTGGCGCTGCTGTACCGTCTTTTGAGGACACGGCGCAGTATTCGATCGCCTTTCGAGATGCAATGAGTGCGCTGCGATCGCTCATCCAAGCCTGTCCTGCCCACTGGGTCAACCCTTGGCAAGCCTATGAATTTCACCAAACAAAACCATTGCAGCTTGCCAAGGCAAAGCAGCTTGGAGTCAGGATTCCAGCAACGCTAATCAGCAATGATCCAGAGCAAATCACGGCGTTTGTGAATTCCCATGACAAGGTAATTTTCAAGCCTGTTTTTGGCGGTGCCCACACCCAACTAGTCACCCCAACCCATGTGGAGCCCGAACGACTCCGCCTCTCGCTGCGTCTGGCTCCAGTCACCGTGCAGGAATACATTCCAGGAACCAATGTCCGCAGCTATGTGATTGGGGATGCCGTGTATGCCGCCGAGATTCGCAGCACCGCCTTAGACTTTCGGGAAGATGGGAAGGCGCAACTGATGCCACTGACAGTGCCCCCCGTGATTCACCAACAATGCCTCGCCATTACCCAAGCCTTCTGGCTAAAATGGACGGCGATCGACTGGCGAGTTACTCCGGCAGGAGAGTACGTTTTTTTGGAGGCAAATCCCAGCCCCATGTTTTTACATTTTGAGCACCAAACAGGCTTTCCGATCACACAAGCATTGATCAAGCAGTTACTCCAACCCCTCAATCACTCATAGCGAGGAATCGCGAATTGATTAATGGTAATTTTCCAATGTAGGGGTATGGCAATGCCATGCCCCCACGGGGATTCTGGTTTTGCAGGTTATTTAATCCACGATCCTAAGCATTGCTGTTATGCCTTGAGGCGTCTGCGCTTGAGCCAAGGCAACCACACAGACGTGATTAGGATTCCTGGAAGCATACTAGGAGCAGGAACCGCCCGCACAGCGGCTTGGTTTTCCTTGAACTCCACCAGTCTTACGGACGTTGGAGCGCTGAAGGTGCGGGAGTAGGAACCCGTAATTTCTGCCACAAGCACCGACTGGTTGATGTCAGAGGAAAATTCAACGAATCCATCGACTTCGGAGAAGTTGTCGCTGACGTTGAGAGATGGCAGATCGGAGATTCCCGGTGAGGTCAATTGGGCAATCAATTCAAAGGTGTCGAGTAGATCGCCTGTGGCATTATCAAATAGCCCAAACCCAATCGTAGCAGCGGCAAACGCCGTTTCTAGAATTGGATCATCAACGGCGGTAATCAAAATTAGCTCGGACAAAAAACTGAAACTGAACACTGGATCATCGCTGGGATTCACCCAAAACTCAGCAATGATTCTGGCTTGACTGTCGGCAGTCCCTAGATAATCCAGTCCATCGCCATCCGCCTGGCTAAATGAGAAGTTAGATCCCTCCGTGGGGGTGAGGTCGGCGATCGCCTCAGCAACCGCAACAACTGAACCAGGATCAGCCCCGATAGCCAGGGTGTCGGTGCGAGTCAGCGTGTCAAGCTCGGAGGCAAAGGAACTAAATTGATTAAAGGTTACGGAGGATTGGGAGAGGGAAAAGGTGGCAGCGTAACCGGGCAAGGGAGCGATCGCGGAGGTGGTGGCGATCGAAACGCTCAGGAAAAGGAGTTTCCTATAGAACCCTACGATTGATTTCATGAAGTGCCTCTGTTTTAGGAATCGTGGTTGCAGTTCAAATCGGAGCAACGCAGATCGCAAACGGTGTCAGCTCAAGCTAGATTTTTGGTGAATCCAGCTAAAAGCTAGGTAGTGCACTTCGGGGGGTTGAGCACGATGATAGGGTAACTTAGGTGAAAGCTCGGTTAGTTTCCGGCTTTGTCTGATGAAGTCTAAGTGAATTTTGATTTTGGCACAAAACCGTGTTGAGGCAGGTTTTTAGACGAGGTAGGATCGCTCCTTACCCATCCTTCGCACGTCGTAGAACCTAAAAGATGGGACAATTGTTACGAGCGCCAATTCCACGATCGCGGCGTTAATCCCGCTCTCTGGGCGGCAATGGGTTTGAAGCGACTGTGTTGCCAAATCCAGTTGAAATAGCTCACTACTAGCCTATGACCGCACAGTCGGCATGCCCTCACTTTGATTCCAGTCGAGGTTCCTCTCTACTTTATCAATCCCACATTAGCCTGACGCACTACCGAATGAGCTTTTAGCCATCAATAAAATTTGAGCAATTGCAATGTAGGAACAACGGTAGAGTGACCTGAAAAAAACTTCCCTGCCCTAATTGACTCGATACATCAATATGTCCACCTTGTAAATCTACAAAGCGTTTCACGATATTTAGCCCTAGTCCCGTTCCGGCAATGTTGCTGACATTGCGTCCCCGATGGAACGGTTCAAATAGATAGGGCAAGTCATCGGAGGGAATGCCAATGCCTTGATCCGCGATCTGGAAGCTCACGTGATCTTTTTGCTTAATTACCTTAAATTGAATTAAGCCTGGATCAGGTGTATAGCGTATAGCATTGGCAAGAATATTGGTCAAAATTGAGCGCAACAAACACGGGTCGAGGGTAACAATTAATCGTTTAGCGCGGCTAGTGAATTGAATGCGATCGCCCCGTTGCTCCCCAGATTCCGTTGGAGCAGTCGCCGCTAGTTCCGCTACTACGTCTCGGCAAAATCCGATCGCATCAAATTGGGTTGGGTGTACCTCAATCCGTTTTGCTTCCACTCGACCAATCAGCAAAATAGCATCGATCATTTGGGTCATTCGTTCTACATTATCTTGAATCCCCACTAGGTAAGTTTGCTTTTGCTGACTGGTCAATTGGGTGTGGTATCGTTCTAAGGAAGATACTGCTAACAGAATATTATTGAGTGGATTACGAAACTCATGACACACCATCGTGACAACGCGCGATCGCAATTCACTCAACTCATTAAGTTGTTCATTGGCTTGTTGCAGTTCAGTCGTGCGATCGCGCACTCGATGCTCTAATTCTTCATTTGTGCGATAAAGTATGGCTTCTGCCCACTTGCGCTGGGTAATGTCTCGAAAGGCGATTACTGCTCCTACCAACTTGCCCTTTTCGTCGCGCATCGGAGTGCTGATATATTCTACTGGGAAGGACGTACCATCCTTTCGCCAAAACACTTCCTCTGACACCCGATGGATAATGCCATCTTGAAACGCCGCATAAATGGGACATTCCTCACGGGGATAGGGAGAGCGATCGGGGCGAGAATGGTGCAACAGTTGGTGCATTGACTTGCCAATCAATTCCTGGGGTTCCCAACCGATCATCCGGGCGGCAGCGGGGTTGACGAAGGTGGCGTTGCCCTGGAGATCAATGCCATACACTCCATCCCCGATCGAGTCTAGAATTAACTGTTGCTGTCGCCGTAGGGTTTTGATCGTAGGTTCCGCCAAGGTAGCCTGTTCAGACTGATGGAACCGAGCGTGGGCAACAAAGAGGAGATGAGCGTCGCACAGACTGGCTCCGGTGGGAATGGCGATCGCACGGGTTCTGAAGCGGCAGCAGCGGGGCGTTGTAGTAGGCGATTGATCACCGCTGGTAACGGCAGTTGGTGATCAATCAACACATAGTCTGTTGCCTGCTGCCACCAGTCGGATTGTTCTGTTAAGCGTTGGTTTAGGGCAGCACGCCAGTGGGGGCGGTGCGATCGCCAATGCAACCATTGTTGCCGCGATACCAGTCCCACGGGGATTGGATTGGCTGTCCCCTGACATTCCTCTAAAATCAGCACTCCCAATGCATCAGGGTGTAACCGAAAAAAGTTGGATACTTCCTGGTAGGTAGCATGAACTGGCAGCGAGTAGGTTTGTAGATTGAGTTGTTGAACTAGATCGCTGATTGTAATGGGGGTAGAGGAAAAAATTGGATACGGGAGAATGGATTGACTGACGAAGGGAAGTGAGTCTGACAGATTGGTGGAATGATTAAAATAGGAACGCATAGGGTTGCCAATGGGTTCTTAACAAAATGGCATGGATGGGAAGCGCTGCTGATACTAATGCTAGAACCACACTGACGAACAAGACTAAAATCAGTTTTGGCTATATGCTTCTAAAAACTCTTCCCTAGAAACACCGATCTGTGTGCATATTGCTCTGAGCGTCCCACTTTTGATATTTGAGTGATTTGGCATAACCAACGGTGTAACTGTTCCATCTTCATTCTCACGCTGCATCACAATATGTTCTCGTTCGCGAACAATGTGGAAACCCAATAACTCAAACGCTTTGACGACTCGTTTCTTGGGTGCATCAACCGGAAACTTTAACACTAGACTGCAATCCCTGCCTCAGCAATGAATACCTCAACCGAGGGGATATCGTCTAACATTTCCTTGCCAAATACCTCTACATAACATGCGATCGCAGATTTTACGTCTGATAAAGCCTCTTCATAGGTGTTACCTTGCCCAACAATCGCACCCACAACCCCAATAGGATAAGCAACGTACCCATCTGAGTGTTTCTCAATAACAATCTTGAACTGTTTCATAGATTTCTTACTACCAATAGAGTGCAGTTTATTCAGATTGAAATGCAATTTGGCTAGAACCATTGACTACTTCCATGCTGCCACACAAGTTGGCGATCGGCTGATCAGTTTTAACCGATAGTGTAGCCTCTTACACCACAAACATTACCCTAAAAACTTTATCAAGGAAAGGATAGTGGTATTCAAGTGATGATTTTTGTGGGGCGGGCTGCGCCCGCCCCACAAAAATCATTACTGGTTTAGAACTACCAAGGAAAGAATGTAACCCTAACTCCGCCTCAGATGAAAAAATCCTGGTAATTGAGGATGAAGCCCAAACTCGCGAGATTTTCTCGCGTTGTTTGCACTTCGAGGGATTTTTTGTCGTACCGCAGAAGATGGTACAACGGGAGTGC